>NZ_JBSKBR010000027.1:0-50551 GCF_053714315.1 Mesorhizobium sp. PL10
AATGCTTCAGGCTGTGCATCAGCGCCGTCGGCGCGCTTTGCGGATCGCTGGTCAGGAACACTGCGGTGCCGGCGACCAGTTGCGGCTTCTTCTTCAACAGATTGCCGGCCAGGAAATCGAGCGGGATCTCGTTGCGGCGGGTCTTGTCGAAAAGGTAGCGGCTGCCGCGTATCCACGTCGTCATGATCAGCCCCATGATGCAGGCCACGGTGATCGAGACCCATCCGCCTTCGACGAGTTTGACGACGTTGGCGAGGAAGAAGCCGCTGTCGATGATGCCGAACACAATCGTCAACGCCAAAGCTGGCGCCAGCTTCCACTTCCACAGCTTGCGCATCACCACGAACAGCAGGATCGTGGTCATCAACATTTCGCCGGTTACCGAGATGCCGTAAGCGGAAGCCAGCGAACTCGAGCTGCCGAAACCGACGACCAGCAGCATCACCCCCATCGCGATCAGCAGGTTGACGCGCGGCATGTAGATCTGGCCGAGCTGCATTTCGGATGTATGCTGAACCTCGATGCGCGGCAGAAGATTGAGCTGCACGGCTTGGCGGGTCAGCGAAAAAGCCCCTGAAATGACAGCTTGGCTGGCAATGACAGTCGCGGCGGTCGCCAGGCCGACCATCGGCATCTGCGCCCAGTCCGGCAGCATCTGGAAGAACGGATTGGTCGGTCTGCCGCCATTGGCCAGCACAAAGGCGCCTTGGCCAAAGTAATTGAGCAGCAGGCACGGGAAGACCACGGAAAACCAGGCCAGTACGATGGGTTTGCGCCCGAAATGGCCGAGATCGACATAAAGCGCCTCGGCGCCGGTCACCGCCAGAAAGACGGCGCCGACGGTCACGAACGCCGCGGTGGGCGTGCCGGCGAGATAGGCGATCGCATAATATGGGTTGATCGCCAGCAGCACCGACGGATCGTCCATCAGGTGATAGAGCCCAGCGACGCCGATCGCCAGGAACCACAGTGCCGTCACCGGCCCGAACACGGCGGCCACTTTTCCGGTGCCAAAGCGTTGCACCGAGAACAGAACCGCCAGGATGACCAGCGTGATGGGAACGACATAGGCGTCGAGCGTCGGCGTCACCACTTCGAGGCCTTCGACCGCTGAAAGCACCGAAATCGCCGGCGTTATGATGGCATCGCCGAAAAACAGCGCCGCCCCGCAAAGCCCGATTGCCAGGATGAGGCCGGCGCCTTTCGGGTAGGCGCTGCGGGCAAGCGACATCAGCGACAGCGTGCCGCCCTCGCCCTTGTTGTCGGCTCGCAGCACGAAGGCGACATATTTGATCGTGACGATGATCGTCAGCGCCCAGACGATCAGCGAAAGCACGCCAAGCACGTCGCTGCGCGTATCGGTGCCGGGCGATGCATGGAGCGCCTCGCGAAAAGCGTAGATCGGACTGGTGCCGATATCGCCATAGACGACACCGAGCGCTCCCAGCATCAGCACCTTGGTGCTGTGCTGCTCGATCTCAGAATGTTCGACGACATCTGCCTCGCTACCAGCATTGGCAAGGGCCATCAACGACACTCCAATAAGCGTGAGGCCCTTGCTTGCGATGCAGCACCGTCACGTGACAGCTGGGGCGCTAGCGGCGCAAACTGCTGTCATTACCACCCACAGGCCCTAAGGAACCGGCCCACCGTGCCGGCCATGCCATACTCCAACGCATCGGCTGTCAACCCATGGCCGATAGACACTTCGGCCAATGCCGGAATGCGCTTTGCCAGGGCCGGCAGGTTGTTTACCACCAGATCGTGCCCAGCATTGACCTGGAGCCCGGCGGCGAGGGCGGCATCGGCGGTTTTTCCCAATCTTTCCAGCTCCTTCTGCGCCTTGGCGGGATCGGAATGGTAGCTGCCGTATGGCCCAGTATACAGCTCGATCCGGTCGGCGCCGGTGTCGCGCGCGGCATTGACGCCAGCGGGATCCGGGTCGGAAAACAGCGACACGCGAAAGCCCCCCTTTTTCAGGCGCTTGACGATCGGGTTAAGGAACGCGGCCTCGGCGGCAAAGTTCCAGCCATGGTCGGAGGTCGCCTGCGCCGGATCGTCGGGCACCAGTGTGACCTGTTCCGGTTGGTGTTTTTCCACAAGCGCCAGGAAATCTTCCGTTGGGTAGCCCTCGATGTTGAATTCCGCCTTGGGGAACTCGTCGTCGATCAGCGCCCTGATTTCCGGCAGGTCGGAATGCCTTGTATGGCGCTCATCGGGCCGTGGATGCACCGTCAGCCCGTGCGCGCCGGCGGCAAGGGCAAGACGGCCGAGCCCAGTGACGCTCGGCCATGGCAGGTCGCGCCGGTTGCGCAGCATGGCGATGGCGTTGAGGTTGACGGAAAGCTTGGCGGGCATGGCTTTGGGTCCGGTCAGGAGGCGTTTTGGCTGCGCATCTATACTGCCTTTGATGGGAACAGACAGGGGGTTTCGGGTGTTCCAGTCAGGCATTCAATCGCAAGAGGGAAACTGGCCGATGAATTTTCTCCAATCCGTGCCGGCGATCCGCCGTATCGAAACCGACCGCGAAGAGCTGTTCGCCGTCGAGGTCGTTGGCCATGTCTCAGCGGCAGACGGTGAAAATCTGTTCGGATTGCTGGAGGCTGCCTACGCGCTTCACCCAAGGATCGACGTGCTGATGCGGCTGGTCGATCATGAAGGCGTCGACTGGGCCGATGTGGCCGACGAGACGTTGAAACAGGGCACGGTACACGCCCTGGAGCATATCGCGCGCTGCGCGACAATCGGCGAGCCGAACTGGGTAGCGGATGCGCAAGGCTTCCTTCCTGCATCATCACCCATCGAGTTCAGGCATTTCAAGGCCGAGGATGAAGCGGACGCCTGGGCGTGGCTGGACGCGACGCCACTCAGCCCAGCTACGCCGGCTGCTACCTGACGCCAGCTATCTAACGATAGTCAGCCGCTCGGCCGCCCGCGTGATGGCGGTGTAAAGCCAGCGCTGGCGGGTTTCCTTGAACGCCCAGCTCTCGTCGAACAGCACGACGTCGTTCCACTGCGAACCCTGCGCCTTGTGCACGGTCAGCGCGTAACCATAGTCGAAATCGTCAAAACGTTTCTTTTGCTGCCAGGGGATGTCGGCGTCGGGGTCCTCGAACGCCGCCTTCAGCAGCTTGATCTTGGCGACGCCGCGGTCGGGATCGTCTTCTTCGGGCGAGACCAGCAGGTTGATGCCGGGCTTCACCGTCTCGCGCGACGAGGTCATCACTTTCCACAGCGAGCCGTTGAGCAGGCCCTTGGCGGGATCATTGCGCAGGCAGACCAGCTTGTCGCCGGCCTGCGGATAATCGGCATTGAAGCCTTTGAGCTCGCGCAGGCGCTGGTTGTAACGGCGTCGCGTGCGGTTGGTGCCCACCAGCACCTGGTCCGCCTTCAGCACCAGCTCCTGCGTGACGCCTTCCCTTCCGATCACCTGCGCCGTGCCGTAATCGCCTTGCATGAACTCGCGGCCCTCGCGCACGTCGAGCGCGAGGCGAATGATCGGATTGTCGCGCGCCTGGCGGTGGATTTCAGTCAAGAGCACATCCGGCTCATGCTCGGTGAAATAGCCGCCACCCGAAATCGGCGGCAGCTGCGCCGGATCGCCGAGCACCAGGATCGGCGTGCCGAAACTCTGGAGATCACGGCCGAGCTGCTCGTCGACCATCGAGCATTCGTCGATGACGACCAGCTTGGCGCGCGCAATCGGACTTTGCCGGTTGAGCGAAAAGGTCGGCGACATCGAGGTCTTGCCGGTCACCTCGTCAGCGACCGACTCCTCGCCCTTGGGCCGATAGATCAGCGAATGGATGGTGCGTGCGTTGGTCGCGCCCTTGGAGCGCAGCACCTGCGCCGCCTTGCCGGTGAAGGCGGCGAACTGCACCTGGCCGTCGACATGCTCGGCGAAATAACGCGCCAGCGTCGTCTTGCCGGTGCCGGCGTAGCCGAACAGCCGGAAAATCTGCGGCCGGCCCTCCTTGAGCCAGCGCGCAACCGCCTTCAACGCCTCATCCTGCTGGGGAGAAAATTCCATCAGTGCGACAGACCGGATTCGCAAGCGAAAGACAAGATTGGCCGTCATGCCGACCATTGTCGGCGGCAATCGCCAGCGCCTCCGACAAGTCAGGCTATCAGCCACAGACCGGAACGTAAAGAGAACAAAATTACAGTGCCCCGGTTGTCTCCGACAAAGAACAGGTCAGGCGTAGGCAGCCACCGCCGGCGGCGGGTCGCGATCAGGCCTCGGAATGGGCGCGTAGTGGTCGAACTGCATCGTGTAGGACGCTCGGCCCTGGCTTATCGAGCGCAGGTTGTCGACATACTTGAACATGTTGGACAGCGGCACCATCGCGGTGATGACGATGGCCTCGCCCTGGCTCTTCCGACTTTTGACCAGACCGCGGCGGCCTTGCAGGTCGCCGATAATGCTGATGACATAGATTTCCGGCGTCACCACCTCGACCTTCATGATCGGTTCGAGCAATTGTACGCCAAGCTTGGGTGCGGCTTCGCGAAAACAGGCGCGGCCGGCGATCTCGAACGCAAGCGCCGAAGAGTCGGTGTCATGATAGGCGCCGTCCATCAGTGTCGCCTTGATGCCGACCATCGGAAAGCCCGCGAACGGACCAGACGTCATGACGCTGTTGATGCCCTTTTCGACACCCGGGATGTATTCCTTCGGAACCGCACCGCCAACGATCCTGGATTCGAACTCGAACTCGGTGCTTTCCGGATTCGGTTCGAAGATGATCTTGACGCGAGCGAACTGACCGGTACCACCGGTCTGCTTCTTGTGGGTGTAGTCCTGCTCGTGCTTGCGGGTAATCGTTTCGCGATAGGCCACCTGCGGCGCGCCGACATTGGCCTCAACCTTGAACTCGCGAAGTATGCGGTCGACGATGATGTCCAGGTGAAGCTCGCTTGTGCCGGAAACAATGATCTGGCCGCTTTCCTCGTCGGTCTTGACGCGGAAGGACGGATCCTCGCCAGCCAGCGTCGACAGGGCGACGCGCAACTTCTCCTCGTCGGCTCTCGACTTCGCCTCGATCGCGATTTGCAGCAAAGGCCAAGGTGCGGCAGGCTTTTCCATCATGACGCATAGTTGCGGGGTCGCCTCAATATTTGCAACTGAGGCCGGACGCGAAATCCAGACGAAGATAACAGAAGACTAAACTTTGATCTGACGGACCGCGCAGCCCGCTATCAAGTCCTGGGACGACCTTCGGTCGCCCCGGGATCGTTCTCCAGCAAGATTGGCTTGCCGTGCGGCGTGGCATGAGCGGCGCGTTCCCAGGCGGCGGCGAGTGTGTCGACATCGCTTTTGCCGGCGACGCCCTTGGCCGCCAGAAGTTTTTCCAGCGCCGCCAGCCAATGCTCGTAATAGTCGTGGCCGTCGCTTGCGGCGCCCGGCTGCTTCACCTGCGCCGACAGCACATCGGCCCATTCAACCCACGAAAACAGTCCCTTCTCGTGAAGCGCCACCGTCATGGCGAAGGCTTCGGCCTGCCAGGGTTCGGCGAACACCGGCTCGTCGAAACCTCCAGGCAATGCGTCTTCATGCCGGCTCAAGATAGCTCTCCCAGGCATCGATCGAGACGCTCAGCGTCGGGTCGGCGCCCTCGCCCCAGATCTCCGCGCCATCGAAGACCACGGTATAAACCCATTGCGGGTTTTCGCCCTTGCCATGCGCATTGCTGTCGGGGAAGACGAAACCGTCGCGCACAGCCTCGACCACGCCGTGCTTGTCGCGCGCATAGCGCGGCAGCCTTGTGTGGCCGGTGGGATTGAAATTCTTCGTCCGCACGGCCTGCCCGGCCTTGAATCGTGCCGGCGCCGCAACCGGCCGGTCGCAGGGGCCGCCCTTGGCCAGCACCGTCGGCACGTTTTCGGCCTTGAGCACCCGCTTCGGCGTCGCGGCCGGATCGACCGCCGTGCCGGCCTCAAGATCGCGCTCGCTGACGAAGCCATGGCGCTTCAACAGCACCTCCAGCGCCTTGATCCAGATCTGGTAGTAGCTCGATGAATAATACACGGCCGGAGGCAGCGATTCCCTGGCATGCCGGCTCTCGTCGATGTTCCAGGCGCCCATGGCGCCGGCCGTCAGCGTCACGCCCAGCGCCCGCCTCTCCCAGTCGGCATGGAAGTAAGGCTCATCCTTTTCGGGCGCGACCGGCCCAAAACCCATCTGCCCGCCGAGATCCTGCGGCCCGTTCATGCAGCCTCTCTTTTCCCGGGTTCTTTGGCCAAGGCCGTGCCGATCATGGCATCGCGGCTGACCAGTTCGGTGAGCTGCTCCTCGCTCCAGCCTTCGGTATTTTCGGGCCGCATCGGCACCACGAGATAGCGCAGCTCAGCGGTCGAATCCCAGACGCGGATTTTCTTGTCCGCCGGCAAGGTCAGCCCGAATTCCTCGAGTACGCCACGCGGATCGATCACGGCGCGCGAGCGGTAGGGCGGCGCCTTGTACCAGACCGGCGGCAGGCCGAGCACCGACCACGGATAGCAGGAGCAGAGCGTGCAGACGACGAGGTTGTGCGTCTCGTCGGTATTGAACACCGCCTGCATGTGCTCGCCCTGGCGGCCGGTATAGCTCAGCGAGGCGATCGCTTCCGTCGCATCGCGCTTCAGCCAGTTGGCATAGGCGGGATCGCTCCAGGCTTTTGCGACCACCCTGGCGCCGTTGCGCGGGCCGATCTTTGTCTCATAGGTATCGACGATGACGTCGATCGCCGCCGGATCGATCAGGCCTTTTTCGGTGAGGATGGTTTCCAGCGCGCGCACCCGCGCCGCAAACGGATCAAGCTCGTTGTCGTGGTCATGATCATGGGACATGACCTCAAATTACGATCACCTATCTCCGGCCGCAAGCATGACAGCTTGGGCCAGATTACTCGGCGGCGGCCTTCTGCGGTTCCATGAGCCGATCCTCGGGGCCGAACAGGGAAGCCTGCTCGCCGCTTTCGACGGCATGCAGCGCCGGCCGCTTCTTCGAGGAGATGAAGCTCATCAGCCAGCCGGAGAAGTTCTCGAAATAGACGTAGATCACCGGCGTGACGAACAGCGTCAGCGCCTGCGATGCCAACAGGCCACCGACCACCGCGACGCCGAGCGGCTGGCGCAGTTCAGCACTTGCGCCGGTGCCGAGCGCGATCGGGAACGTGCCCATCAATGCCGCCAGGGTCGTCATCATGATCGGCCGGAAACGCATCAGGCAGGCCTTGTGGATGGACTCCTTTGCCGACATGCCTTCTCGTCGCAGTTCCAGCGCGACATCGACCATCATGATGCCGTTCTTCTTGACGATGCCGATCAGCATCAAAATGCCGATCACCGCGATGACGGACAGGTCCATGCCGGCAAAGCGTAGCGCCACCACTGCACCGAGCACCGCCGATGGCAGGCCGGTCAGAATGGTCAGCGGATGGATGAAGCTCTCATAGAGGATGCCGAGCACGATGTAGATCGTCAGGATCGCGCCGCCGATCAGCAGGCCCTGGTTGGCGAGCGAATCCTGGAAGGTCTTGGCGGTGCCGGCGAAGCTGGTCGAGATCGCCTTCGGCATGCCGATCTGCTCCTTCAGCGCGGCGATGCGGGCCGTGCTGTCGCCCAACGCCACGCCTTGAGGCAAATTGTAGGAGATGGTGACGGCCGGCAGCTGTCCCAGCTGGTTGACGGTCAGCGCGCCGGCGGTACGCTCGACGCTGGCAAAGGCGCCAAGCGGCACCAGGCTGCCGCTTGCCGTCCTCACCTGGATGGCCAGCATGCGCTCCGGCGACCACTCGATCCCGGGATCGAGCTCCATGATGACTTCATAGCTGTCGGCCGACCCGAAGATGGTCGACACCTGCGCCGTGCCGAAGCCGCCATAGAGGCTGGAGCGCAGCGTGTCGGTGTCGATGCCGAGCGATGCCGCCTTGTCGCGGTCGACCACCAGCGTCGCCTGCAGGGAGTTGTTCTGCAAATCGTCTGTAACGTCGGTGAAATGCTGATGATCCGCCGCCATCGCGTCATTGAGCTTTTGCGCCCATGTGTCGGTCAGGCCGGTATCGAGACCCTGGACGACAAGCTGGTAGGCGCTAGCGGAAGAGCGCGCGCCAAGGCGCAGGTTCTGCACCGGCTGCATATAGGTATCGATCCCCGGCACGGTGGCTAGTTGCCGCCTGAGATCGGCGAGCACCTTGTCGATGTCCGGGCGCCGGCTCTTGTCCTTCAGCTGGACGTAAAGCTGGCCCTGGTTCAGCGCATTGCCGCCGCCGCCGGCCGACCAGGCGACATGCGACACGTAGGGCGATTTGGAAAACACGCTGGCCGCCTGGCCCTGCAGCTTGACCATGGCGTCGAACGATATGTCCTGCCGCGCAATCGTCGTCACCGAAATCTGGCCGATATCCTCCTGCGGGAAGAAGCCTTTGGGCGAGACTTCGATCAGCCAGACCGACGCCGCCGCCGTGCCGACGAAGACGAGGAACACCAGGAAAGTGTGGCGCAGGCAGAAGGTCAAAAGCCGGTCGTAGCCGCGTGTGACCATGTCCGGTCTGTGGCCGGGGGCATGTTTTTCGCGATCGGCTTTTGTCACCGACAGCAGGCGCGAGCACAGCATCGGCGTCAGCGTCAGCGACACGAACATTGAGGCCAGGATGGCAACTGTCACCACCACGGCAAATTCGTTGAAGATGCGGCCGATGACGCCGCCCATCAAAAGCACCGGAATGAATACCGCGACCAGCGAGATCGAGATCGAGATGATGGTGAAGCCGATTTCGCGCGCGCCTTTGAGCGATGCGTCGAAGGCCGACAGCCCATCCTCCTCCATGTGGCGGAAAATGTTTTCCAGCATGACGATGGCGTCGTCGACGACGAGGCCGACAGCGAGCGTCAGGCCCATCAGCGAAATATTGTCGATGGAAAAGCCGAACAGGAACATCGCGCCCAGCGTCGCGATCAGCGAGATCGGCACCGCCACGGCCGGGATGATGGTCGCGGTGACCCGGCGCAGGAAGACGAAGATCACCATCACCACCAGGGCAATGGTCAAAAGCAGCGTGAACTGCACATCGTCGACGGCCTGGCGGATCGAGGTCGAGCGGTCGTTGAGCAGCTTGATGTCGGCAGCCGCCGGCATCTGATCCCTGAATGACGGCAGCATCGCCTTGACCTTGTCGACGACGTCGACCGTGTTGGCGTCGGGCTGGCGCTGGACGGCGAGGATGATGGCACGGGTGCCGTCATACCAGCTCGCCGTCGTCGTGGTCTCGACGGAATCGATGACGCGCGTCACCTCGCCCAGCCGCACCGGATGACCGTTCTTGGTGGCGATGATGAGGTTGGAGAAGCCGGCGGCGTCGGTGAGCTGGGTGTTGGCGGTGATGGTCAGTTGCTGCTTGTCGTTCTGCAGCACGCCGAGCGGCGTGTTGCTGTTGGCTGACGCGATGGCGGTCTGCAGCTGGTCGATCGAAATGCCGCGCGCGGCAAGTGCCGTCGGATCGATCTGGACGCGCACCGCATATTTCTGCTGGCCGAAGATCGATACCTGCGCCACGCCGTCGATGGTCGACAGCGATGGCGAGATGACGTTTTCGGCAAAGGCGTCGAGATCGGTCAGCGGAACCGTGTCGCTGACCAGCGACATCAAGAGGATCGGCGCATCGGCGGGATTGACCTTGCGATAACTCGGCGGCGCCGTCATCTCCGGCGGCAATTGCCGCTGCGTGCGGGCAATCGCGGCCTGCACGTCGGCGGCCGCCGCGTCGATATCCCGGTTGAGCACGAACTGGATGGCGATCGAGGTGCGCCCGAGCGAGTTGCTGGTCGAGATGGAATCGATGCCGGCAATGGTGGCGAATTGCTTGATCAGCGGTGTTGCTACCGAGGTCGCCATGGTTTCGGGGGAAGCACCGGCCAGGGTGGCCGAAACGTTGACGACCGGGAATTCAGCACTTGGCAGCGCCGCCACCGGCAGGAATTTGTAGGCAAACAGCCCGCCCAGCACGAGGGCGAACGACATCAAAAGCGTGGCGACGGGCCGGCGTATGCAGAATTCGGAAATCATTGGGCGGCGGCCTTCTTGGCTTCAGCGACCTTGGGCGCTGCCTGATCGCCGGCCGTCGCCTTGCCTTCATGCACGGCGGCGCCGTCCTTCAGCCTGGTCTGGCCCTCGACCACCACCTTCTCGCCCGACTTGACGCCCTGGCTGATGGCGCTGTTTTCGCCCTCGGTCAGCGCCACCTGCACCGGCCGCATCTCGACCGTATTGTCCGGCTTCACGACATAGACGAACGGACCCTTCTGGCTAGGCTGCACGGCTACAGTCGGAACCGATGTCATCTGCGGCATGGTGCCGGCGTCGAGCACGACATTCACATATTGCCCGGGCCACAGCGACAGATCGGCATTAGGTATGCTGGCGCGAGTAGCAATGGTGCCGGAAGCGGTGTCGACGCTGGAATCGACGAAGTCGAGCGTGCCCTTGCCGATCGGCGTCGGGTCGCCGTCCTTGGTCAGCGTCACCGCGCCTTGCTGCGGATTGGCCAGCGCCTTGTGCAGCAGCGCCAGATTGCTCTCCGGCAGATTGAAGTTGACCTGCAGCGGATCGATCTGGGTGATCGTCACCAGCGGCGTCGCCGTGCTCGAATTGCCGTTGCTGACCGTCACGAGGTCGCCGACCGAAACGTTGACCGCGCCAAGCCGCCCGGCGATCGGCGCCTTGATGGCGGCAAAGCCGAGCTGGACATTGTCGGCATCGATCGTCGCGCCGTCGGCATCGACGGTCGCTGAAGCCGCCTTCTGCGCTGCCACAGCCTGGTCAAAGGTCTGCTGCGTGCCGGCCTGCTTGGCGACGAGATCCTTGGCGCGCTGGAGGTCGGAATTCGAACTGGCGAGCAGCGCCTGGTCCTTGGCGAGCGTCGCCCGGTCCTTGGCAAGCTGCGCTTTCAGCGCGCGGTCGTCGAGCGAGAACAGAAGGTCGCCCGCCTTCACCATCTGCCCATCCTTGACGTCGATGGACACGATCTGGCTCGACACGCGCGCATTGATGTTGACCACGGCCGGCGACGAGACGAAGCCGATGGCGTAGCGGCGGATCGGGAAATCGGCGGTTGTCGCGGTCGCCGAAACGATCGAGGCTGAACGGGCGGCATTTGCGCCGGCACCGAATTTGCCCCCAGCCTTGTCAGCCGACGTCTTGTCTGATGCAGCCGGCTTGTCCACCGCTGCCGTCTGCCTGGCGCCGGGCAGCATCTGCTGCAGGCCGCTCATCGCACCAGGCGAAAAATAGACCCAGGCCGCGGCGACACAGGCCGCTGCCACCACCACCGCCAGAACGACTTTTCCGCGCATCGACACCATGTCCCTTAACCCGACACGCCGAACCCGGTGGTCTCATCCTACAGCAAATCACGGCGCCTGCCGCGATTTTGCGGAAGTAGATAGGACACGCCTTGGGCGGAAAAGGGCCAAAACGCGGCATTACGAAGATTTAATGTGCACTGCACGATAAATAGGCAGCTGGCTCAGGAAGCCTGGCACGGCTCCGCAGACGCTGGGAAAGGCAGCCGGATGTGCTCGAGATCTCAGGCTTGGCGGATCTATTTCAGCATCGGCCACAGCGTCGCCGCGAGCAGCACGCCCATGGCGATGTTGAACCATTTCAGCCGCACCGGATCGGACAGGAAGCCGCGCAGCGCAGTGCCAAAACCTGCCCACACCGACACGCTCGGCAGGTTGACGATGGCAAAAGCCAGCGCAATCAGCCCGACCGAGAGGAACGGCCGGTCGGGGTTGGTGTAGACGGCCATGGCGGTAATCGCCATCACCCATGCCTTGGGATTGACCCATTGGAAGGCAGCCGCATCGATGAAGCGCATCGGCTTGCCTTCCGCATCGCCTTTGTCGCCGATCGACCGCGACATGGCGATCTTCCAGGCGAGATAGAGCAGGTAGGCCGCACCCGCTATTTTGAGCGCTGTATGAAGCGCCGGAACAGCCGTCAGCGCCGCGCCGAGCCCGAAGCCGACCGCCAGCAGCAGCACGAAAAAGCCGATGCTGATGCCCAGCATATGCGGGATTGTCCTGACGATGCCGAAATTCACGCCCGAGGCCAACAGCATGAGGTTGTTCGGCCCCGGCGTGATCGAAGTCACGAAGGCGTAGACCAGCAGGGCAAGAAAAGCGTCCAGTGACATGATATGCTCCCAGACATGTCAGCAATACTGACCTTGCCGCAGGTGCGCAAAAGCCAGCTCCCACCGACTGCCGGGCCAGACTAATGAATGACGTCGGCGTCGCGAGCGACGCGCCTACATCCCCTGCGGGCCGCGGTTCATCGCCGCCACGCCGGTGCGGCAGATCTCGACCAGGCCGAGCGGCTTCATGATGGCGATGAACTGGTCGAGCTTCGAGCCCTTGCCGGTGATCTCGAAGATGAAATGCTCGGTGTTGGCGTCGATCACCGAAGCGCGAAAAGCGTCCGCCAGCCGCAACGCCTCGACGCGGGCATCGCCGGTGCCGGCAACCTTGACCAGCGCCAGTTCCCGCTCCAGCGGCCGTTCCTGGCCGAGCTCGTGCGAGCGCACGGTAAGGTCGACCACGCGATGCACCGGCACGATGCGCTCGAGTTGGTGCTTGATCTGCTCCATCACATGCGGCGTGCCGCGCGTCACGATGGTGATGCGCGACAGATGCTTTTCATGCTCGGTTTCTGAGACGGTCAGGCTCTCGATGTTGTAGCCGCGGCCGGAAAACAGGCCGATGACCCGGGCAAGCACGCCCGGCTCGTTGTCCACCAGCACCGATAGCGTGTGCGTTTCCGGCTTTTCCGTTTCCTTGGCGATGAAATAGGCCGAACCGGTCGGTTGAAGCTGTGCGTTCATGACATGAATCTCGATTTCAAACTCTTGATCTAACTCTTTGGCTACGCACGGCTTCTTGCGACAGCCCTGCCCCGATCTGTCCTAGACCAGTTCCCTCCCCTTGGCGTCGATGGCGTTGGCCACGGCTTCGTCGGTGGCCTCGTCCGGCAACAGCATCTCATTATGCGCCTTGCCAGACGGGATCATCGGGAAGCAGTTGGCGAGCGTCGCCACCCGGCAGTCGAACAGCACCGGCTTGTTGACCGCGATCATCTCCTTGATCGCGTCGTCCAGCTCGTCCGGCTTCTCGCAGCGAATGCCATGGCCGCCATAGGCTTCCGCCAGCTTGACGAAGTCCGGCATCGCCTCGGTGTAGGAATGCGACAGCCGGTTGCCGTGCAGGAGCTGCTGCCACTGCCGCACCATGCCCATATACTGGTTGTTGAGGATGAAGATCTTGATCGGCGCATCGTGCTGCACCGCCGCGCTCATCTCCTGCATCGTCATCTGCACCGAGGCGTCGCCGGCAATGTCGATGACCAGCGCATCGGGATGCGCGATCTGCACGCCGAGTGCTGCCGGCAGGCCGTAGCCCATCGTGCCCAGCCCGCCTGATGTCATCCAGCGGTTCGGCTTCTCGAAATGATAGTGCTGCGCCGCCCACATCTGGTGCTGGCCGACCTCGGTGGTGATGTAGGTGTCCCTGTCCTTGGTCAGTTCGTAGAGCCGCTGGATCGCGTATTGCGGCATGATGACGTCGTTGTTCATCTTGAAGGCGAGTGAATCGCGCGCACGCCATTTGGCGATCTGCTCCCACCAGGGATAGAGCGCCTTCTTGTCGGCCTTGGCTGACGCCCGCCACAACCGCACCATGTCCTCGAGCACGCGGCCTACATCGCCGATGATCGGCACGTCGGTGTGGACGTTCTTGTTGATCGACGACGGATCGATGTCGATGTGGATCTTCTTCGAGTTCGGCGAGAACGCGGTCAGCCGGCCGGTGATGCGGTCGTCGAAACGTGCGCCGATGCAGATCATCACGTCGCAATCATGCATGGCCATGTTGGCTTCATAGGTGCCGTGCATGCCCAGCATGCCCATCCAGTTCTTGCCCGACGCCGGATAGGCGCCGAGCCCCATCAGCGTCGAGGTGATGGGGAAGCCGGTGAGATCGACCAGTTCGCGCAGCAAATGACTCGCCTCGGGGCCGGAATTGATGACGCCGCCGCCCGAATAGATGATCGGTTTCTTGGCGCTGGCCATCAGCTCGACCGCGGCCTTGACCTTGTCCAGATCGCCCTGGACCTTCGGCTGGTAGCTGGTGCGCGGCGCCGTCTGCGGCGGCACGTAAATGCCCTTGGCGAACTGCACGTCCTTCGGGATGTCGACCACAACCGGACCGGGACGGCCGGTCGTGGCGACATGGAATGCCTCGTGGATGGTGGCGGCCAGTTCATTGACGTCCTTCACCAGCCAGTTGTGCTTGGTGCAGGGCCGCGTAATGCCGACCGTATCGCATTCCTGGAAGGCGTCGGAGCCGATCAGCGAGGTCGGCACCTGGCCGGTCAGGCAGACGATAGGGATGGAATCCATCAGCGCGTCCTGCAGCGGCGTCACCGCATTGGTGGCGCCCGGGCCAGACGTCACCAGAAGCACGCCGGCCTTGCCGGTCGAGCGCGCATAGCCTTCGGCCGCGTGGCCGGCGCCCTGCTCGTGGCGGACCAGAATGTGCTCGACCTCGTCTTGTTGAAAAATCTCGTCGTAGATCGGAAGGACCGCACCGCCGGGATAGCCGAAGACGTGCTTGACGCCATTGTCCTTCAGCGCCTGCACCACCATTTCGGCGCCAGTCATTTCCCTGCTTGTCATCTCACGCCGGTCGTTCTGTCCGTTGCTCATCGGTCTGGTCCCGTACTGTCCGCCATTCTGGCGATTGCTGGTCGTTTAGTCGTGTTTCGGGCAATAAAAAAGGCCCCCGAGGGAGCCTGTGTGTTGCGCATGGGGGGATTTCGCCCGGCGGTTACACCGCCTTGCCCACGCGCTTTCCTACGAGAATGAGTGCCTTTTTCATGGTGGCGGACAATAGAATTGGTTTTGCGCCGCTGTCAACGGGCAATCCGCGCGGCTTTTTGGGCCGCGCGGATCTTCCATTTTTAGGCCCAGAGCATCACGCCCTTCGCCTTGGCCCAGCGCGAGAGGATTTTTTGCTCCTCAAGCGTTGCCAGACGATTGCCGAAACCGCGCACCTGGACAGCACGGTGTTGCGGGTCGAGCTCGATCGTCAGCAACCGCTCGGCCTTGCCAAGTGCCTTGCGCCGCAGCACCCAGATCGAGGCGTTGCCGGCAATGCATTTGGCCGCGTATGTCGAGACACAGTGATGCATCGCCCGGCTCTCGGCGACCAGATCCTCGGCCGTCTTCAGCTGACGGATGAAGAAGCGTTCACCACGGACCTTCGCCTCCTTGGCAGGTGGCTCCCATTCCCAGTCCTGAAGACCGGAGCCCTCCCAGGCGCGGTCCGGCGTCTGCGCGCCGGCAACCGGCCGAGCCCGTGCGGCGACACGGCGGCGCATCGCCTCGATCCGCTCGATGGCGGCCAGGTCGCGGTGCCAGTCCTCCATTTGCCGGCGCAACGAAGCGAGCGTGCGGCCCTTCAGGCTGTACGCCCGGTCGTGCCGATGCATGGCGCCGACGTAGTCGCAGAGGTCGTCGATCTCCTCCTTCGAGGCCGGATGCTCGCAGAAGAAGCGCGCCACCTCGCGCCAGAAGGTAAGCTCGCCGCGTGGCGTGCGCGCGATCTTGGTGCGCGCAAGCCGTGCCGCCAGTCCGGGATCGTCGGTGTAAGACCGCACGATCGCGAACCAGAACGCCTCCTCGAAGCCGAACTCGCTGGACACGTTGAGGAAGCAATGCACCTCCTTGCGCGACAGCCATTCATTGGCGCCCGCCTTGTAGAGCGACCTGCCGCCAGCAGCCGCGATGTACCAGGCCTTGCGCAGCCTGATCTCGTTGACGTCGAGCCCCGAACCATCAAGCCAGATGGCTTCGAGCGCCGCCGAGACCGGGTAAAGCGCAAAGAGGTGGCGCGCCGCGGCCAGCCGCAGACGCGCACGGTCGCGCGTCTTCAGCTTCGGACGCCACAGCGCACCGTCGCGGATCGTGATGCCGGCAAAGCCTTGGCGTACCTCGCCAAGCGCACGCTCGAAATCCGGAGCGGGACGCGGCGCGAGCGAAGTCCGCCTCAGAGATGCCTGATATGCTTCAATACGTTGGCGCTCGGCGTCCTGCCTGAGCTGGATCATGGACCTGGCCATGGCCGTTCTTCCCTGATGGAACCCTGTCAGCCGCACGCAATTCCAGCGCCGGCACGGAATGTGTCGATCTGGATTGCCATGACATGGACAGGTCTCCTCTGGGGATGACGGGTTAGGATTGGGTGGCGTCACTACGCCTGCAGCGCTCCCGGCGCAAGAGCCATTCTTTCAATATTTACAATGGCCTGAGCAACCGTTGCATAGACGCATCTCAAGGTATTGGACAGCCGCCATCGTCAGCGGGAGCGCTTGGCTCCGACCGGTTCGCCACGACTTTGATCGGGCATTCGATGTCTATGTGATTGCCTTCGGACGGGGACTGTGCCTTCACGCCTCACGGCGCCGGCCTCAGATTGTCAGTAAGTGGGAATAAGCCGTGAACCGGCTCAGCCCGTCCGCCGCCAGCGGAGGTGCAAAATGCGTGATCGTGATCTCATCGTCGCCTCCTCTAGAAAAGCGTTGTTGGTACGGGGTTGCCGGGCACGGAAAGTATCCATGCCGGGCGCAGCTCATACATCCGCGCCGTGGCAACAGCAAGGCACCGTTCAGGCGCGGCTGGCAAAGTCGCGCACGACACCTTGAAGCAGCGGCACGTAATCGCGAAACGTCCGCGTCTTCATGTCGGCGATCTTGCCGGCCTCGTCCCAGATGCGCACCCGCACCGCTTCCTCGTGGAAGGGATTATTGCGGAACTCGGCCACCTCGTCGGCATTCATCGGCCCGCCCTGCAGCGACAGCGTGTGGACCGAGGCCTGCGAGAGCTTGCCGAAATAGGTCGGGTCGGTGGCGCAGAGATAGCGCTTGGCGGCGACATGCAGCCGCACGCATTCGACGATGACCGGCGGAAAGAACGGCGCCAGCACCTCGCCACCGGCTTCGTCATGGTGCTTGTCCTCGACATCGTCGGGCGAATAGGTACCGAACTCGCTGGTATAGTGGCCGATGTCGTGCAGCAGCGCGGCCGCCACCAGCACATCGGGCGCGCCGTCCTGTTCGGCAAACCAAGCGCCCTGCAGCATATGCTGCGACATGGTGACGGGTTCGCCGAGATAGGATTCGGCGCCCCGGCGCTCGAAAATGTCGGCGATGAACTCGACGATGGTGTCCGCGTTCAAATCCTGGCCGCTCATTCTGCAGCCTCCTTGAAGCCGTGTTCGATTGATGCGAGCGTCGACAGCAAGCCGTCCTTGTCGGCGTAGCAGCCCTGCAGCCAGCGCTTGCCGGTGCCCGAAAACGCTTTGCGGGCATGCATGACGCGGGTGTTGTCGACGATGAAGGCCTGCCCTGCCTCCAGCTTGAAGGTCACTTCGAAGGACGGATCCTCGATCAGCTCGGCAAACCGGCGATAGGCGGCATAGTAGGCTTCCATGTCGGCGAACGGAACGTCGACCGTCGGCGCCAGCGAGCGGTTGTTGAAGCGGATGCAGATGAGTTCGCCATCCGGCCCAAGCTCGATCATCGGCCGCTTGGCCTGCAATCGCACACCGGAAGAGCCAGCATATTCGAAACGCGCGGGATAAGTGCTCAAGAGACGGAAGCCCTCGGGATTTTCCGCCTGCAAGACGGCTGCCACCGCAAAGCCGTCGACGACGCTGGATTCGCCGCCCTCCACCGTATTCTCGATGCAGGACAGGATCTGCAGCGTGGGCACCGGATCGCGATAGGGATTGTCGGTGTGCGCCTGCAGGCCGAGATTGGTGTAGGCAAGGTTGTTGGGATTGACCTCGGCGCGCACTTCGAACCAGCGGCCGTAGTTGGTCTCCCTGATGTAGCCGAACAGGTCGGAGACCTTGCACAGCGCACCGGACTCGGTCGGCAGGTCGTCCATTACCGCCAAGCCGTAGGTCTTCACCGCCGACAGCCATTGCCGCAAGACGGCGCGGTCGCGGCTGGCGGCGATATAGCCGGCGCGAGGCACCGAATTCTGCATCGAGGCCTTGGTCCATCGCACGGCTGCCTCGCCTGTCCAGCCGGGCTGGCGGGCAGCATCGCGATCATAGGCATTGGCACTCAGCCAGGCCGCGGGGAAGCTGACGGTTTTCTGTTCAGGCAGGAAGGTGATTTCGAGGGCATCGCCCTTGATCGCGGCAGCGCCGATCCGGGTCTGCACTGGAATGTCGAGAATGGTGATGAGCCGCTGGCCGTTGCCGGTGCTGCGCGTCTTGTCGTCCAGTGCATTGTCACGCAACCACATCGCGTGAAAGCGCGTGCGCGCGCCGCCTTTCCAGCCAAGGTCTATCGTTCTGCCTTCGTCGCCGATCAGCGCGTGGGTAAGCATGGAGATCCGTTCCTGTTTGCAATTCCCCACGGCCAACTCCGAAGGGCTTCCGATTGCATGGTGAGGGCGCTAGAGGCATAATTCAAATTATCATTTTGCAGCCAAAGGCCATAAACAACTTATGCCTAAAACAACCCTGCCCTTGCCCCCGCTCGACTGGCTGCGCAGCTTCGAGGCCGCCGCGCGGCTGTCGAATTTCACCGCCGCGGCGGCCGAACTCGGATTGACCCAGGCGGCCGTCAGCCAGCACATACGCTCGCTCGAAGAGCGGCTGAGGCATCCCCTGTTCATCCGCCTGGCGCGCGGCGTCGAACTGACGCCGGAGGGTGGTGCCTACCTGCCGCATCTGCAATCGGCTTTTGCCACCATCGCCAACAGCACGCGCGAGCTGTTCGAAGCCAGGACCGTCCAGAGTGTGACGATCCGCTCGCCGATCTCGTTTGCCGTATTGATGATCGCGCCGAAGCTGCCGCAAATGGCCAGCGACCTGCCCTTCGTCCAGCTGCAGATCGAGACCATCCATACCCCGACCGATTATGGCGACCGCTCCGCTGGGCTCGACATCCGCTTCGGCAGCGGCTCCGGTTCCTTCACTGGGCGGCAGGCCGACCGCCTCACCCGCGAAACCTTGACGCCGATGGCGGCTCCCGAGCTTGCCAAAGTCTCGGATTGGACCGGATTGCCACGGCTTACAGTCGTCGGCGCGCGGGAAATGTGGGGCGAATGGTTCGCCGTCGCACGGATGAAACCGACGATCGGGCCGGTGCACAAATTCGACAGTTTCGTCACCGCGCTGGAGGCGGCAAAGCACGGCGCCGGAATGGTGCTCGGCTCGCGCCCGCTGGCCGATGCGGCGCTGCGCGACGGATCGCTCGTCACCCTTTCCGGCTTCGCGCTGTCGAGCGGCGCCGGCCACTACCTGACGGCCCCTTCCGGCGCCCATCTCAGCCGGGCCGAGGACGATGTCCGCCACTGGTTCGCAACGGTCTTCGGCACGGCGATTTCCCGATAAGCCGCTGAAAACGCGCCAAACTATTGGACGACGTGACGCGGTGCATGATTTGCCGCGATACTGCGCGAAGCCGGACGTCAAGCTTCGGCAGGGTTCCGCTCGCACCAGGCGGCCAGGAAAAATCGCGGAGGAAATTCAATGCTCGACAAGGCTCCCAACAAGAAGCTTTCCGACCTGCTCGACAAATTTGGCGCAGCCCTGACCGCAGGCGATATCGACAAGGCCGTCGCCTGCTTCCAGGAGGACTGTTTCTGGCGCGACCTCGTCAGCTTCACCTGGAACATCAAGACGATGGAAGGGCGCGATCAGGTTCGCGATATGCTGGTGAGCCAGCTGGCCAAGACCAAACCGTCGAACTGGGCGATCGCCAAGGGCGAGGACGCCACGGAAAACGACGGCGTGCTCGACGGCTGGATCAGCTTCGAGACGACAATGGCGCGCGGCTTCGGTCACATCAGGCTGAAGGACGGCAAGATCTGGACGCTGCTCACCACCATGGTTGAGTTGAAGGGCCATGAGGAGCCGGCCGGCTTCGACCGCCCGCTTGGCGCCAAGCACGGCCATGGCAAAAATCGCCCGACCTGGAAGGAAGAGCGCGAGCAGGAAGCCGCCGAGCTCGGCTTCAAGACGCAGCCCTATACGCTCATCATCGGCGGCGGCCAGGGCGGCATCGCGCTCGGCGCGCGGCTGCGGCAACTCGGCGTACCGACCATCATCGTCGAGAAGAACGAGCGCGCCGGCGACAGCTGGCGCAAGCGCTACAAGTCGCTCTGCCTGCACGACCCGGTCTGGTACGACCATCTGCCCTATATCGACTTTCCCAGGAACTGGCCGGTCTTCGCGCCCAAGGACAAGATCGGCGACTGGCTGGAAATGTACGCCAAGGTGATGGAGCTGAATTACTGGTCCTCGACCGAGGCCAAAAGCGCCGTCTATGACAACAAGAAGAAGGAATGGACCGTTGTCGTGCGCCGCGACGGCAAGGACATCACGCTGAAGCCGAAGCAGCTGGTGCTGGCCACCGGCCAGTCCGGCAAAGCCAACCTGCCAAGCTTCAAGGGCATGGAAAGCTTCAAGGGCGACCAGCATCACTCCTCGAAACATCCCGGCCCCGACGCCTATGTCGGCAAGAAGGCTGTTATCATCGGCTCGAACAACTCAGCCCACGACATCGCCGCCGCCCTTTGGGAAGCGGGCGCCGACGTCAGCATGGTGCAGCGCTCGACCACGCATATCGTCAGGTCGGACACGCTGATGGAGATCGGGCTGGGCTCGCTCTATTCGGAAAAGGCGGTCGAGAGCGGCATGACCACCGCCAAGGCTGACCTCGTCTTCGCCTCCCTGCCCTACAAGATCCTGCACGAATTCCAGATCCCGGCCTATGCCGAGATGAAGAAGCGCGACGCCAATTTCTACAAGGGCCTGGAGCAGGCCGGCTTCATGCTCGACTGGGGCGATGATGGCTCCGGCCTGTTCATGAAGTATCTGAGGCGTGGCTCAGGCTACTATATCGACGTCGGCGCCTCCGACCTGATCATCGACGGCTCGATCAAATTGAAGAGCGGCGTCGAGGTGAAGGAGATCAAGGCGCATTCCGTTCTGCTCTCCGACGGATCCGAACTTCCGGCCGATCTCATCGTCTACGCCACCGGCTACGGCTCGATGAACGGCTGGGCGGCCGATTTGATCTCAAGAGAGGTCGCGGACAAGGTCGGCAAGTGCTGGGGCCTTGGCTCGAACACGACCAAGGATCCCGGGCCCTGGGAAGGCGAGCTGCGCAACATGTGGAAGCCGACGCAGCAGGAGGCGCTGTGGTTCCATGGCGGCAATTTGCACCAGTCGCGCCATTATTCGCAGTTCCTGTCGCTGCAGCTGAAGGCGCGCATGGAGGGCATCGCAGCGCCGGTCTATGGGCTGCAGCAGGTTCATCACAAGGGTTAGGCGGGACCACTGGCGGACTGGCCGATGCGCTTCCAGTAGATGAGCGTGCCGGTCAGCCCGCCATGCGGCTTCAAGGCAAAGTCCGGTATTTCGCCGGTGAGCGTGAAGCCGAGCTTTTCATAGAGGCCGGAAGCGCCCTCCTCCGTCGCGGTATCCAGCACCAGCAGCGTGCGGCGTTTCTCGATGGCGAGGCTTTCGGCAGCGCGCATCAGCCCGCTCGCTATCCCCTTGCCACGGTGCTCGAGCCGGGTCATCAACTTGGCGATCTCGGCCCGGTGCGGCTGGTTATCAGGGAAATCGAGCAGCAAGGTCACGGTGCCGACCAGAGCATCGCCGTCCCAGGCACCCAGCACCGCTCTTTCGCCTGTTTCTGCCGCCGTCAGCGAGTTGTCCCAGAAGGTTTCCGCCGCTTGCCTAGATAATGGATGCATGAAGCTGACTGAGCCGCCGGACGCGACCGTCTCGATCAGTAGGTCGGCCAGCATGTCGCGTGTTTCCGCAGTCAGCGATCTGATTTCGATAGTGCTCATGCGTGCCTTTCCCTTGCTGACATCAGTCCAGACGCACGACTCGGCGTCGCTTTCGTCCTGCCTTGATCGCGGCGATGCGATCGGCGTCTTTCGGCTGCAGATGCAGCCCGCGCTCGAGGATTTCGAGCGTGTATTCCTCATAGGTCAGGCCGAGCTGCTCGGCCTTTTCCATCCGCATCAGCATCACATCGCGGCTCGGCGCCTTCCACGCCTTGGCGTGCGCTGCCTGCCAGGCGAGGAAGATGTATGGATCGCCCTTGCCCCAGGGCGGGCCTTTGTAGTCATCGAGCGGCGGTCCGCCATTGTCGGAGCGCTTGGGACGTCTTGCCACGGCTTCAGCCCCTGACCAGCGCAACCAGATAGTCGGCGGGCTGCGGCCCCACGGCGTGGAAAGTGCAGTCCGACGGCGCGCCGAGCGCCAGGCAGTCGCCGGGCCCGAGACTGTGCACGACGTCGCCCTCGGTAAACTCAAGCCGCCCGGAGATCAGCCACATCTGCTGCTTGATGAAGGCATAAGAGGCCGCCGGGAAGCTCACCCTGGCGCCGGCCGGCAGTTGCACCCGGATCAGTTCGAGCGGCATGTCGGAGGCCGGCGACAGATGCCGCCGGATATAGCCCGTGCCGGGGTCGCGCCACACCGGCTGATCGCTCTCGCGCAGCAGGCCACCGCCTTGCTGCTCGGCGCGGGCAATCAGCGTCGACAGCGTCATGCCGAAGGCGGCGGCGATGCGCACCAGCAAAGCCGCGGTTGGGCTGGTCATTCCCCGCTCGATGGTGCTGAGCATGGCTTTGGAAACGCCCGAGCGGTCGGCCAGATCGGCCAGCGACCAGTCCCGCAAGGTTCTTTCGGAGTGGATTCGCCGGCCGATGGTGGCGGAAATATCATTCGCTATATCAGTCATTCGTCCAATATATCGAAAATCCAGAGTTGGGAAAAGAGGCTGGTCCGTTGAATTTTCGCTGATGGGTTAACGCCTGCTACACCATCCCGCCACACGCCACCTTAACCCCATTTGCGTAGGGTCGACACTCCACGGAAATGGGGATCGGACCGTATGTTTGTCGAGCGCGAAGCCTCCGTCGGAGAACCGACCTCGCAGGAGCGTCGCCGGGCCGAGCAGAACGACAAGCGCATCCTGGGCAATGTCGTGCAGTGCGATGGCGCGCGCGCCACCATCAGCGCCTACGCAGACGATCTCGAAGGCGCGGTCACCGGCCTGTGGACGGTCGGCAAGATGATCTCCATCAACCTCGGGACATCGCGCACCGTTGGCCTCGTCTATGAGATCGGCAAATCGGATCGCGCCTGGAGCAATGAGGGACAGAACCCGATCGAGGTCAGCGTCGAACTGATCGGCGAGGTGCGCGACGGCGCCGAGCCCGGTGACAAACCGGTCTTCGACCGCGGCATCACCACCTATCCGCATATCGGCGCCATTGCCCACCGCATCCGCAGCCGCGACCTGCGGGCGGTCTACGATCTTGCCGGGCGTCATTCGATCACCATTGGCACGCTGTCTCAGGACGAGGCGATCGACGCCAACATCGCCATCGACGACACGCTGGCGCGCCACTTCGCCATTGTCGGCACAACCGGCGTTGGCAAATCCACCGCCGTCTCGCTGCTCTTGCGCAAATCGATCGCCGCCCGGCCCGACCTGCGTATCCTCATCCTCGATCCGCACAATGAATTCGCGGCGTCGCTGCCTGAGTTCTGCGTCCGGGTCGATTCCAAGACGCTCGATCTGCCGTTCTGGATGTTCAGGCTCGAGGAATTCGCCGAGGTGCTGTTTCGCGGCCGCGAGACGGTGCCGGAAGAAGTCGATGTGCTGCGTGACCTCATCCCAGCCGCCAAGAACCTCTACCGCAATCCGAATTCCGGCGCCTATATCAAGCGCGGCAGCGATGCACTGACCGCCGACACGCCGGTGCCCTACCGCATGGTCGATCTCATCAAGCAGATCGACGAGCGCATGGGCCTCTTGGAAAGCAAGAACGACCGTCCGACGCTGAAATCGCTGAAGACGCGCATCGAGTCGGCGGCATCGGACCCGCGCTATCGCTTCATGTTCAACTCGCGGCTGATCGAGGACACGATCCACGAGACGATCGGCAACATTTTCCGCGTGCCGCATCACGGGCGCCCGGTGACCTGCTTCGAGATGGCCGGCATGCCGTCCGAGGTGGTCAACTCCGTCTGTTCGGTGCTGGCCCGCCTGGCCTTCGACCTTGCCCTGTGGAGCGAGGGCAGGCTGAAACTGCTTTTCCTGTGCGAAGAAGCGCATCGATACATGCCGGCTGATGCGCGGCTCGGCTTTGCACCGACAAGGCATGCCTTGTCGCGCATCGCCAAGGAAGGCCGCAAATATGGCTGCTACCTCGGCGTCGTCACCCAGCGTCCGGGCGAGCTCGATCCGACCATCCTGTCGCAGTGCTCGACCTTCTTCGCCATGCGGTTGGCCAACGAGCAGGACCAGGCAATCATCCGCTCGGCGATCGCCGATTCTTCGGCCTCGACGCTGGCCTTCCTGTCCTCCATGGGCCAGCGCGAAGCCATTGCCTTCGGTGAAGGCGTGGCGACGACCATGCGGCTGAAATTCGAAAAACTGTCGGAGAACCTGATCCCCGGCACCGCCAAGCGAGAGCAGGACGAGTTCGCGCAGGACGGCAACGACGTCGATCTCGCGGCCATCGTCGAGCGGCTGCGCAACGTGCCGAAGCCGCAGCAGCAGATGGCCTTCGCCGACGTGGTGGACACCGGCCGCCAGGCCGGCGATCCCGATTACCGCAAGCCGGCCACCGCCCAGCGCCTCCAGCCGGACGACGATTTCGACCTGCGCTATGGCCTGAAACCCGCCACCTTCGGCATGCGCTCGCAGAACGAATAGTCTGCTCCATCAGGTCCAGCTGAAAGCTCGTTGGCAAAGCAAAAACGAGCCGCGCCGAACTGTTCGAGATTGTGTCCACGCTGGCCAGCCTGGGTAAACCCGTCAGGGAATTCGTCAGGCTGAGTCGACTGGTGCTGTCGTCGAGAACCGGCCTACGCCGGCCGTAGCTTTTCATAGAGCGGAGACACTTATGAGGGCTTCGGCCGGCGAAGGCCGGAGCGGAGCGGACATCAAGTCCGTGAGCACCGGAAGCGCAGCAGGCAGCAGCAGGCGGCCAGCCTCACAAATTCAATGATGGGATTTCAGGCGCAGACGCGGTTGCGGCCTTGCCTCTTCGCCTCATAGAGCTGGCGGTCGGCGCGGCGATAAAATTCCTCGGCCGTTTCCTTGCGGTCCCAGACAGCCAGGCCGACGCTGGTGGTGATCTTGAGGCGGACATTGCCCGACAGCACCGACATGTTGGCAATCGCCTTGCGGATGCGTTCGGCGAATTTCCCCAGCAACTCTGCATCCATGTTTGGCGTGACCACGGCGAACTCCTCGCCGCCGAGCCGCGCCACCACGTCGTGATAGCGCGTCATGCCTTTGAGGCAATTGGCGACCGCCCGCAGCACCTCGTCGCCGACATCGTGGCCATGCGTGTCGTTGACCTGCTTGAAGTGATCGAGGTCGAGGATCATCAGCCCGACAGGCTTTTCGATGCGGCGAAATTCCTCGAGATATTCCTTCAGCGCATCGTCGAAATAGCGCCGGTTCTGCATGCCGGTGAGACCGTCGGTCAGCGCCGCATGCTGCAATGTTTCCGAACGGGCGCTGAGCGAAACCGTCATCGCCCGCAGCTTGCCCTCTTCCGTCGCCTGTCTGCGGATCAGCGGGTAGATGAAGAACACGCCGAAGAACAGCGCCGTCGCCAGAAGCACCCCGGTGATGAACAGCAGCCTGTTGAGGTAGACGATCCTCTCGATGCGGGAAGCCGTATCCATGTCGGCGGCGATGCCCTGCAAAAGACCATAGGCATGAAGCGTCACCAGGCCTGCAGCGAGGATCACGAAAATAAAAACGAAAAATGCGGATTCCGCCTTATGGAAACGCATCTGCTCCCCGTTGGAAAAGTGCCCGTCGGCTTTATGGCACGCGGGCGCCTTACGGAGGGTTAACCCAGACAACCGGAGCGGGAATGTTCATTCCGGATTCTGTTTCTTTAATTGTATTAGCAGGAGGAAAATCAAATCACGGTTTTCAGGTCGTCACCAGGCTGCAATCTCAGCCATTCCGGGCCTAGCTGATGGCGAAACCACGTCGTTTGCCGTTTGGCATATTGCCGCGTCGCTGCCTTGCAGCGCTCGATGGCCTGGGGAAAGCTGATGTCATCAGCCATCGCGGCAGAGAGTTCGCGGACGCCGATCGCCTTCATCGCAGGCAAATCAGGATCGAGGCCAAGCGCCACAAGCCGTTTGACCTCATCAAGAGCGCCAAGATCGAGCATCCGGTCGAACCGGCTCTCAATCCGCTCGACAAGCGCCGCGCGGTCCGGCTCGATGACGAAGAAACGCGCGCTGTCGCGGTCGATCAGCGGCCGGCCGCGCGCCGCTTGCCATTCCAGAATGGAGCGGCCGGATGCGTCAAGCACCTCCAGCGCCCGCACGATGCGTTGGCCGTCGGTCGGCTTCAGTTGCATGGCGACCGCGGAATCCTCGTGCATCAGGAGGCGATGCAGCTTGGCCGCGCCTTGCTCCTTCAACTCGTAGCGCCAGCGGTCGCGCACCTGCTGCGGAATGTCGGGCATTTCCGAAATACCCTCGGCAAGCGCGCGAAAATAGAGCCCGGTGCCGCCGACGAAAATCACGGGATGTTCGAAGGGAGGTCCATCGGGCCGCCGGGCTAGCGTACCGTCATCGATCAGCTTGATCACGTCGCGCAGCCAGGCGCCGGTGGAATAGGCTGTGGAGGGATGCACGTGACCGTAGAGAAAATGCGGCGCGCGGGCGAGTTCGGCGGCAGCCGGCCGCGCCGTCAGCACATCCAGCACCGAATAGCCCTGCATGGAATCGGTGTTGACGATGATGCCGCCCTCGCGCTCGGCGAGATCGAGCGCCAGCGCCGACTTGCCGCTGGCGGTTGGCCCGGCTATCAGGATCGCGTTCTTCACGCGGCCTTCGCCCGCCTGCCTGGAATTTTCGATGCCGCTGATTGCCACGCTTGTGTCACACCCCGTCAGCCGCTCCGTGTCGGCCTCGCTTGCGAATATGGCCTCGCGGTCGGTCGGCGCAAGCGCTGTTCGCTGGCTGGGCGAGGGCATCGCCTGCGATCTGGTGCTGGCCGAAGGGGCTGAAGCCGCTGAGATGATCGCCGCCTTACGCTCCGTGCTTGGCTCCGAACCCGTCGACGTGATCGTCCAGCAGGCTGAAACACGCCGCAAGGCAATCCTGCTTGCCGACATGGATTCGACCATGATCGACCAGGAATGCATCGACGAACTGGCCGACGAGATCGGCGTCAAGGATCGCGTTGCCGCCATCACGGCGCGCTCGATGAATGGCGAGATCGCCTTCGAGCCGGCCTTACGGGAACGCGTGGCGCTGCTGAAAGGCCTCGAGACCGCCGTTGTCGACCGCATCATCGCGAACCGCCTGACTCTGGCATCGGGCGGTCGCGCTCTGGTGCAGACGATGCGGGCCAATGGCGCCTGGACGGCACTCGTCTCCGGCGGCTTCGACGTCTTCACCAGCCGCATCGCGGACATGCTCGGTTTCCAGGAGAACCGCGCCAACAGATTGATCGAGGAGAATGAGTGCTTTGCCGGCCTGGTCGCCGAGCCGATCCTCGGCCGCGCCGCCAAGGCCGATGCCCTGAACGAGATCTCGGCCCGTCTCGGCCTGACGCCCGCCGACGCCATTGCCGTCGGTGACGGCGCCAACGATCTCGACATGATCCGGCTGGCCGGCACCGGTGTCGCGCTCCACGCCAAGCCCACCGTCGCCGCCCAAGCCAAGGTCCGCATCGACCATGGTGACCTGACGGCGCTGCTTTATCTCCAGGGCTATCGCCAGGAAGAGTTTGCCCGATGAAAACGATGCATACCGAGCGCCTGATCCTGCGCAACTGGGAGGACCGCGACCGCGAACTGTTCCATCGCATCAACTCTGACGAACGGGTGATGGAATTCTTTCCGTTCCGCCGCGACCGTGCCGAGACGGATGCCAAGATGGATGAGTTCCGCGGCTGGATCGCCGAGGACCGCTTTGGCTTTGCCGCCGCGGAAATCGCCGCGACGGGCGAATGCATAGGGTTTGTCGGCCTCCTCGAAACCGATCACGTGCCGTCCATGCCTTCCGACACAGTGGAGATCGGTTGGCGTCTGGCGCCCGAATTCTGGGGCAAGGGCTATGTCACCGAGGCGGCCGAGGCATGGCTCGCCTTTGGCTTCGAAACGCTCGACCGCGACGAGATCGTCTCCTTCGCCGTCGCCGGCAATCGCCGCTCGACGGCCGTCATGGAGCGCCTCGGCATGAGCCCGGACCCGGCCCGCGATTTCGACCACCCTTCGATCCCCGACAGCCACCCCCATCTCAAGCGGCATGTCTTCTACCGGTTGTCGCGACAGGGTTGGCAGGCACGAAAAAGGGCGGCTTCGTAGCCGCCCTTTTTACATCGAAATCAGATTGTTGCGGGCCTTGCCGGATTCAATCCATCCGGATCGTGACGAACCGCAACTCGCCGGTCTTCGACGCCAACATCAAGAGCGCGTTCTTGCGCCCCTGCTCTTTCAATGCGCCGATCCGGTCCATCACGTCCTTCGGGGTCGCGACCGATTCCTGGGCAATCTCGGTGATGACCTCGCCGGCCTGAATGCCGCGCTCGGCCGCAGCCGAATCCTTGGTGACGTCGGTGATGACGACGCCCGAGACATCGGCAGCGATGCCGAACTTGGTCCGCGTTTCGTCATTGAGTTCGCCGACAGTCATGCCGAGCACCGAAGCCGTCGAAACCGCGGGCGCCTTGTCGCCGCCCTTGTCCTCATCGGTAGTGCCGTCTTCGCCGCTGGCGAGCTTCTCGCCGTCTTCGAGCCGGCCAAGCGTCACCTTCACCGTCTGCTCTACGCCCTTGCGCACGATGATCACGTCGACCGCCTTGCCGACCGGGCTTTCCGCCACGACGCGCGGCAGGTCGCGCATTTCATGAATGTCCTTGCCGTCGAACTTGATGATGACGTCGCCGGCGAGAATTGTGCCGTTGTCGACCGGCCCGCCCTTGATGACGCCGGCCACCAGCGCACCCTTGGCGGTCGCCATGCCGAGGCTCTCGGCGATGTCGTCGGTCACCGGCTGGATACGCACGCCGAGCCAGCCGCGGCGGGTCTCGCCGAACTGGCGCAGCTGGTCGACGACGCCCGAAGCGATCTGAGAGGGAATGGAGAAACCGATGCCGATCGAGCCACCGGACGGCGAGATGATCGCGGTGTTGATGCCGATGACCTCGCCCAGGCTGTTGAACAGCGGACCGCCGGAATTGCCGCGGTTGATCGCGGCATCGGTCTGGATGAAGTCGTCATAGGGGCCGGAATTGATGTCGCGGTTGCGGGCCGAGACGATGCCGACCGTGACCGTGCCGCCGAGGCCGAACGGATTGCCGATCGCCATCACCCAGTCGCCGACGCGCATCTTGTTGGAATCGCCGAACTTCACCGCCGTCAGCTTGTGGCCCTTCGGGTCGACCTTGAGCACCGCGACGTCGGTCTTGGTGTCGGTGCCGACCAATGTCGCCTTGAGCGTCACGCCGTCGGAGAAATTCACCTCGATGTCGTCGGCATCGGCAATCACGTGGTTGTTGGTGACGACAATGCCTTGCTCGGCATCGACCACGAAGCCGGAGCCCAGCGACTGCACCTTTTGCGCGCCGCCATCCTTGTCACCGCCACGGTTCTTGAAGAAGTCGTCGAAGAAATCCTGGAACGGCGACCCCTCGGGCAGTTGCGGCATCGGCACCGCGCCCGGACCTTCCGTGCCCTTCACGGTCTGCGAGGTCGAGATGTTGACCACCGCGCCCAAAAGGCCCTCGGCGAGGTCGGCGACCGAGGCCGGTCCGTCGGCGGCAACCGTCGGCGTCACGAAAGCCGGTACGGCAAGCGCACCGACCAGAAGTGCCGCAGCACCTGCGATGAACGTCCGTCGCGCCGCGCGCAGAAGGGTGTTGGATGTCATCGAGAGCCTCCCGGAATTGCTGAAAAGAAAAAGCGCTTCGGCAAAACGCCGCGTCGCGTCATGTTGGCAAGAAATACGGCACGTTTGCGGCTATGGCCACATCAGGAGGATAAATCCTCCGTTACACCTGATATCAGCGGTCCTCAGCCACGCACCAGCCAGACAATGCCGACGCCGATGGCAATCGCCGCCAGCCCGACGATGCGCAACGCATTTTCCGGCGTCGACAAAACTTCGCCGGCAAGGCGCTTGGCGAGGCCGGGAAAGCCGCCATAGACCAGGCCCTCGACAACGAGGACCAGGCCTATGGCCGCAAGGAAATCCTGCACCGCCCTACTGGGCGGGTGCAGGTTGTGCCGCCGGCGCGGCAGGTGCAGTCGCTGGAGCCGCAGGGGTCGCCGGCTTCGCGTCCGTGCCGTCGGGGTTGCGGAAGAAGCGGAAGAACTCCGAGTTCGGCGACAGCACCATCGTCGTCCCGGAGTTGTCCAGCGCCGTGCCATAGGCATTCATCGACCGGTAGAAGTCGAAGAAGGCCGGATCGCGTTTGTAGGCATCGGCGAAGGTCGCGCTGCGCTGGGCCTCGCCCTCACCGCGCAGGATTTCCGATTCCTTGCGCGCTTCGGCGACGATTTCCACCACTTCGCGGTCGGCGCGTGCGGTGATGCGCTGCGCGGCCTCTTTGCCGCGCGCTCTCAGCCGTTCGGCCTCGGCCAGGCGTTCGGCCTTCATGCGGTCGAAGGTCTGCTGCGAAACCTCAGCCGTCAGGTCGGTCCGGCGGATGCGCACATCCTCGATCTGCAGACCGAGCGACGTTGCGTCCGGCCGAAGCTGATCGCGCACTTCCCGCATCATCACGGCCCGCTCTTCCGAGAGCGCCGCTTCGAAGTCGCGCAGACCGTAGACACGGCGCAGCGCTGCATCGAGACGCGTCCTCAGTCGGGCTTCGGCCAGTGTGATCTGACCGGACACGGCGGAGCGGAACACGCGCGGATCCGAGATGCGGTAAGCGATGAAGGCGTCAACCTCATAGAACTTGCCGCCCGAAACCTGGACGCGGATGTTGTCGAGATCGAAACGCAGCACCCTGTTTTCGATCAATTGCACGCTGTCGGCGTCGAAGAAGGCGAAAGGCGCCTTGAAATAGATGCCGGGTTCATTCTTGACATCGACGATCTCACCGAACCGCAGCACAAGCGCCTGCTGGCGCGCGTTGACCACGAAGACCGAGGAGTAGAGCAGGAACAGAAGCACGACCGCGATGACGGCGAGGATGGGAAGACGATTGGCCATCACTGTGCTCCTCCGGTCGTGGCGCCAAGGGGCGCCGGCGCCTTCGGCTGCAGTGCCGGCAGCGGCAAATAGGGCACGACCCCTTGCCCATTGCCCTGTTCGACGATGACCTTGCTGGAGTCTTTCAGGACCTTCTCCATCGTCTCCAGATAGAGGCGCTTGCGCGTCACATCGGGGGCCTTGGCATATTCGTCATAGACCGAGATGAAGCGCTGCGCCTCGCCTTCGGCCTCCTGCACGACGCGGTTCTTGTAGGCCGCCGCGTCTTCACGGACCTGTGCGGCCTCGCCGCGCGCCTGGCCGAGTTTCTGGTTGGAATACTGGTTGGCTTGCTCGACGAACTTGTCCTCGTCCTGTTCGGCGCGCTGCACTTCGTCGAACGCGTCCGCCACTTCGCGCGGCGGCGCCGCGTCCTCGATCGAAACCGCGTTGACGTTCAGGCCGGCCTTGTACCCGTCCAGCGTCGTCTGGATGATTTCACGCACCGACGCGGCGATACCTTGGCGATCGTCGCGGAAAATGTCCTGGGCCGGTCGCCGGCCGACGGCTTCACGCATGGCGCTTTCAGCGACCTGCTGCAGCATGCCTTCGGGATCGGAGACATCGAACAGGTAGGCCTTCGGATCGGAGACCTGGTAGGCCACCGAGAACTGGACGTTGACGATATTCTGGTCGCCGGTAAGCATCAGCCCGGAAGTATTGCCACTCGTCGCGCCGCCACCACCGATATCGACAAGCTGCTCGGCGATGTTGGCCGTCTCGACGGTTTCGACCGGCCACCAATGGAAATGCAGACCCGGCTGCGACAGTTCCGCCTTCGGCTTGCCGAAGCGCAACTCGACCGCAACTTCGTCCGGTTGCACGGTGTAGACCGCCTTGAACGCCCACAGCACGATCAGCGCCGCAGCGATCAGCGCAAAGACGGCCGGGCTGGCGCCGCCGCCACCGGGCAGCGCGCGCCGCAGCCGATCCTGGCCGCGTCGGATGATGTCTTCAAGATCGGGAGGTGACCCTTGCGGGCCGCTAGGTCCCTTTGGTCCCTGCCCCCAGGGCCCCTGATTGCCGCCGCCGCCGCCCCATGGGCCGCCGCCGCCACCGCTCTTGTCGTTCCAGGGCATGAATGTCCTTTCGCTTGGAATTCCCTCAGCGCCGCCTTGCGGCGCAAAATCCAGTTGTTCTTCTATAGGGACGCCGCGATGCGCTTTCAACGCGATCCGACGCTGCACCGTCCGATTTGGACCGCTGCAAGCAGCAAATTCCAGTAAGTCGCCCTATCAATGCGGCGTATTGTCGAGGGGGAGGCACCAAATGGCCAAAAGCGGCTTGGCATCCGCGCGCATGGCATGAACGATGTCGGGTGGATTGTAGACGACCCCGCCGACCCCGGGTTCATGCCACGCCTCGGCATTCTGCCGCCACTCGCCCGGCGACAGGACAAGGTAAAGCTCTTCCGGCGGATGCCGATGATCTGGATAGGTCGTGTGCGGCGCCATGACCGACACTCCGATCTCGATTGCGCTGCTTGGAACGAAACCGCCCGGACCGACAATGAAGGAATCGGCATAATTCTCGGCCAGCATCGCGGACTTGCGGCGCTCGCTTTGATTGTTCCAGCTGAGATGCGGCTCAATCTCGCGCAGCGCGGCGGCGAGCTTGCCGAGATTGCCGCCGATCTTTTCAAGCTCGGCAAAGCATTCCGCGAGGTGACGACAAGCCGGCTGACGCTGAGGTCGCTCGCTGCTCCCGTGTGGTGCCTCAAGCGCCGTGTTAGCGAAAATCCGCCGATGTGCGGCTTCTCGCGCAGGGTCATTTCCCATGCGCAAGCGTATTTCTGTGTCGAGCAAATCCATGAAAGTGCCGAGCGGCTGATGTTTGTTGGCCGTCACGGGGATACCTGCGTCGTTGGCCGGCGGCGCTCGTAAACCGTATAGCGCGTTGCGTGGCTGTCCTTTTCACCAGCCGGAAAATCCTGCGAATGCACAATTCGCCAGCTGGCTGGATCGATCGGCGGGAAATGCGCATCGCCGTTGACCTTGGCCAGCACATGGGTGACATGCAGGCGGTCGGCGAGCGGCAGCGCCTGGGCATAGATCTCGCCGCCGCCGATGACGCAGATTTCGTCGACCCCGCTCATGCAACGCCCGCGCACCGTAGCCAGCTGGATCGCGGCTTCCAGCGAATTTGCTGTTTCAACGCTCTCGGCGTGCCAGGCCTTGTCGCGCGTCACCACGATGTTCAGCCTGCCCGGCAGCGGCCTGCCGATGCCTTCATAGGTCTTGCGACCCATGATGACGGGCTTGCCCATCGTATCGGCCTTGAAGCGCTTGAGATCGGTGGATAGCCGCCACGGCAGGCCGCCTTCGCGCCCGATGACGCCGTTCTCGGCGATGGCGACATAGATCGCGAGGTCCATCAGTTGGCATCTCCGCTGTCCGACGGCTCCAAAAGCAATATGTCGATGTCGCGCTCGGGATAGAAATCCTTCGCCGTCGTCTCGAAGGTCGTCGGCCCGACCTTTTTGACATTGTCGCCGCAGAACGAAATCAGCGCTTTCGGATTGCCCTTGTCGACAGTCAGCTTGAACTTGCCGATGCTGCCGTTCGCCCAGTTACCGCCGGTGGTCAGGATATATTGAATGCGGTTCTCGTAAAAATGCGGATAGCCGTCGGCCTTGGCGGCATGGCGAACCGCATTCTCGAACGCATCGTCCATGCAGAAGCGGGTCTTGTAGCTTGCATATTGGCTGCCCTCGGAGAACTTGCCGTCATAGAAGAAGCTGACCGACGACGTGCCGCCGACGCTGGGCTTGTAGCGGTGCGAGACATGGACATCCTTGTTGGCCGGAAAGGTCGAGCGCCACCAATAGGTCGAGCGCAACTGCCACCACGGCGTATAGACCTTGTTCGCCTCGGTACCGTCGCTGCCCGTATCCTCGATGATGATGCCGCGGTTCTCCCAATCCTCGGCGACCGCTTTTGGCAGCTTGGCCAGGGCCGCTTTGGCCGCATCGCCGAATGGATTGAACGGCACATTCTGCGCCTTCAGGTCGGCGCCGATATCGATGCCGACAGCGAACACTTTCTGCTCGAGCTGCGGCTTTGCCGGCACACCATCGATCGTTACCTCGAAGCCGAGGAAATTGTCGCTCTGGCTTTCCGGGATGGCGGGCATTTCCTCCGGGTCACCTTCGATGTCAGGCAGCGGGAAGGCAACAATGGCATCGACATCCTTGTCGGTGTTGTTGTGGAAGACGTAGTCGACCGTGACTTTTTCCGGCGAGATGAAGAGATCCTCGCTTTGCATCGACACTGCATCGCTGCGCGACAGGATCAGGCCGCCCGTACCAAGCTCGGCGGTGGAATCATTGGCCAATGCCGGCGCGGCCGGTAAGGCCAGCACGGTGGTCAGAACATAGCGCAGCATGAAAGCCCCCTCGGCGAGAATGCGGCGCGACCCTAGCGGTTTCAATGTGGCCTTTCAAAGCCATTCCGTTGCCCGGAGTGCCCAAACGCGGTCTGGACTAACAGCTTTCGATCGGGCAGGAGTTCGCGTCATGCGCAAGCTTCTCGTCATCGGCATCGGCGCCGGCAATCCCGACCATATGACCGTGCAGGCCATCGAAGGCCTGAACCGGGCGGACGTCCTGTTTATTCCCGACAAGGGCGCAAGGAAGAACGACCTTGCCGAACTGCGCCGCCAGATTTGCGATCGTTTCGTCACCAACCCGAACTCTCGCCGCGTCGAGTTCGACGTGCCGGTGCGCGCCGAGCCGGCGCCGTCCTACCGCTCGACCGTCGACGACTGGCACGAGGCGATCGCCGAAGTCTATGAAAGCCTGATCCGCGACAAGCTTGCCGAAGATGGCTGCGGCGCCTTCCTGATCTGGGGCGACCCTTCTCTTTACGATAGCGCACTGCGCATTCTTGAGCGTGTGCGCCTACGGAGTAATGTCGGGTTCGAGCTGGAGGTCATCCCCGGCATCACAGCCGTCCAGGCGCTCGCCGCCAGCCACAAAATGGCGCTGAACCGCATTGGCGACCCCATGCTGATCACCACCGGTCGCCGCCTGACCGAAGAAGGCATGCCGCAAAATGCCGGCAGCGCGGTGGTCATGCTCGACGGCAAATGCGCCTTCAACACGCTGGCCGACAAGGATCTCATCATCCACTGGGGCGCCTATCTCGGCACGCCGGATGAAATCATCATTGCGGGTCGCCTCGGCGATGTCGGTGCGGAGATCGAGAACGTGCGCGAAGAAGCCCGCCAGAAGAAGGGCTGGATCATGGATACGTATTTGCTGAGCAAATTAGGGGAGTAAGGCAGTAGGGCAGTAAGGCAATAGGGAGGTTCGCATCTCGGATATTTGAGCGGGCCAGGACGTCAAATCCTACTGCCCTACTGCCCTACTGCCCTACTGCCCTACTGCCCTACTGCCTATCCAGCATCGATCTCAGCCTGCAACGCCGCCATATGCGTTGCTGCCGCCGACGCCGCAGCGCGCTCGATTGCGCGAAAACGGCTGACCACCGCCAGTCCGACGGAGGTCAGCTGCGCGCCGCCGCCCTTGCGGCCACCGGTCTGCGCCGCGACCAGCGGCTTGCCGAATACGCGGTTCATGTCCTCGACCAAATCCCAGGCGTGCTTGTAGGACATCTCCATGCCGCGCGCGGCGGCCGAGATCGAGCCGAAGGTGGCGATCTGCTCCAGCAATTCGATCTTGCCCGGACCTATGCGCCCGTCCGGATCGAGATTTATCCGCAGGCTCAGCGACGGCATCTCTTGTCCTCCACGGTCACAGTAGCGCCTCCCGGTCCGTAGCGCTATTCCAAAACGATATAGCGGCTATCAGCCATCCGCTTCGGTCGGCAACCCGGCACCGGTATTGGCGCGATCGAAACTGACCGTCTTGATCACCGCGAACACCTTGCCGCCAAGATGAAGTTTCAGCGCCTGCCGCGACTGCTCGGTGATGCGGGCAAGCACGGTTGCGCCGTTGCAGTCGATGCCAATCTCGACCGTTGGCCCCTCGCCTGGGCTGATCGCGACGATGGTGCCCGGCAGGATGTTGAGTGCACTGAGGCCCATCGGCTGCTCGGTGGCGATCATCACATCGCGGGCGCGGATGCGGATGCGCACCGGCGCGCCGGTCGCCCCAGCCAGCCGCGGCACCCGGATTTCGCCTGCCGCCGAGCCCAGCACGCTCATGCCGAAAGCCTCGTCATGGCGCAGCACATGTGCGTCGAGCACCGCACCACCCTCGCCGCGTTCTTCCGCCGGCAACAAATCGAGCCGCTGCATGATCGCCCCGGTCGGCCCGGAAGCGGCGACCTTGCCTTGCGCCATCACCACCACGTCACTCGCCAGCCGCGCCACCTCGGCGACGGAGTGGCTGACATAAACGATCGGGATCTTCGTCTCGTCCCGCAGCCGCTCGATATAGGGCAGGATCTCGGCCTTGCGCGCGTCGTCGAGCGAGGCCAGCGGCTCGTCCATCAACAGCAGTTTGGGGCTAGCCAGCAGCGCCCGCCCGATCGCTACGCGCTGCTTCTCGCCGCCGGATAGTTTTGCCGGCCGCCTGTCGAGCAGAGGACCGATGCCGAGCAGTTCGACGACTGCGTCCATCTCCGCGTAGCGCTCCGCCGGTGGCGTGAACCAGCGGCCATAGCGCAGATTGCCGGCCACACTCATATGCGGAAACAGCCGCGCATCCTGGAACACCATGCCGATCCGGCGCTTGTGCTTCGGCACGAAAATGCCGGCATCGGTGTCGACAAGCACGCGGCCGTCGACCGCGATGCGACCCTTGTCCGGCCGGATCAGGCCGGCGATCATGTTGATCAGCGTCGTCTTGCCCGAACCAGACGGCCCGAACAGCGCCGTCAGCCGCCCGGCGCTTTCGAAACGCGCGCCGATGGCGAAATCGCCCAGCCGATGGTTGATGTCGACAAGGACGCTCATTCGATCTCCATCCGCCGGCCGACGCGCCGCGCCAGCACCTCCGAGGCGACCAGGGCCGCCATCGAAATGATGATCGAAATCAGCGTCAGCCGCAGCGCGCCGTTATCGCCGCCCGGCACCTGGGTAAAGGTGTAGATCGCCGATGGCAGAGTCTGCGTCTCGTTGGGAATGTTGGAGACGAAGGTGATGGTGGCGCCGAATTCGCCCATCGCCTTGGCGAAGGACAGAATAGAGCCGGCGATCAGCCCGGGCAGTATCAACGGCAGCGTAATGGTGGCGAACACAAACAGCGGATTGGCGCCGAGCGTTCCTGCCGCCGCCTCCATCTTGCGGTCGACCGCCTCGATCGACAACCGGATAGCCCGCACCATCAGGGGAAAGCCCATGATGCCGCAGGCCAGAGCCGCACCGGTCCAGCGAAACGAGAAGACGATGCCGAAATGCTCGGCGAGAAAAGCACCGGCCGGCCCGCGCCGGCCGAAGGTGAGCAGCAAGAGATAGCCGGTCACCACCGGTGGCAGGATCAGCGGCAGGTGAACCACGCCGTTGAGCAGCGTCTTGCCCCAGAATTTCCCCCGGGCAAGCAAGAGCGCAATCAGGATGCCTGGCGGCAGGCTGAACAGCATCGCCACCGTCGCCACCTTGATCGACAGCCGGACCGCATTCCATTCGTCGGGAGTGAGGTCCAGCAGCCAGCTCATATCGTGAGGTGAAGTCCTTCGAGCTCAGTTGCTTGGCGCCAACACCGTGAAACCCTGATCCCTGAATAGCTCCGCCGCCTTGGCGGACTGCAGGCATTTCAGGAAAGCCGGCGTCTCCTTGTCCTTCGAATCCGAAGTCTGGGCAACCGGGTAGATGATCGGCGGATGCGAATCCTCCGGGAAGGTGCCGACCACCTTGACGTCCTTGTCGGCATGCGCGTCGGTGGCATAGACGATCCCGAGCGGCGCTTCGCCGGTCGAAACCAGCTTCAGCGCTGCGCGCACATTCTCAGCCTGCGCCACCTTGCCTTCAACCGACAACCAGACGCCCAGCGATTCCAGAGCGGCCTTGCCGTATTTGCCGGCCGGCACCGCCTTGAAGTCGCCCATGGCGAGCTTGCCGTCGCCAACCAGCTTGGCAAGGTCGAAGCCTTTCTCGATCCTGGTCTCGACCTTCGAATCCTTCGGCGCCACCAGGACGATCTGGTTGCCAAGCAGTTTCACCTCGGTTTCGGGCTTGGTCAGCTTCTTGTCGGAGAGGTATTTCATCCAGTCGAGGTCGGCCGAGATGAAGACGTCGGCGGGCGCCCCGCCCTCGATCTGCTTGGCCAGTGCGGAACTCGCGGCGTAGGAAACGGTCGCCGCTTCGCCGACATCGGCTTGGCAGGCCTTGTTGACCGCGTCGAGCCCGTCCTTGAGGCTGGCCGCGGCAAACACGATCACTTTGTCGTCTGCGTGGGCCGCCGGCACCGCAGCCATCAACGTTGCAGCAAAGCCGCCAATCGCGATCGCCCTCAATCCAAAACCTTTGCCCGTCATGAATTCTCTCCCTGGGTTTGAATCCGCTCAGCTCGACGTCTGCCGACCGATATATCCGGATGAATATAACAAGGGAAGCCATCATGCGTCGAAAGCGTCTGTTCGGCAGCGATTGTTCTGGCTAGGAACTTCACCGCGAACTCTGCAAAGGAGGTCCGATGAAAATCAGCGCGCGACATCCTTAAGGGAACGATCGTCGAGATCGCCAAAGGCCCACCACCTCGCATGTCCGCATCGATGTCGGCGGCTCCGTCGTCACCGCCTCGATTGCCAATGAGGCCGTCGCCGATCTGAAGCTCGAAAAGGGTGGCGTCGACTGATGGCAGGCTTGTGAGGATCAGACCGCGATCGGCGCCTTGATCGTCGCGTCGGCAAAATAATTTTCCAGCCGGAAATCCTCGAAACGGAAGGCAAACAGGTCCTTCACGTCCGGGTTGATCCACAGCGTCGGCAGCGCCTTTGGGGTGCGCCGCAATTGCTCGCGCGCCTGCTCGAAATGGTTGGAGTAAAGATGCGCGTCGCCCAGCGTGTGAACAAAATCGCCGGGCTTCAGCCCTGTGACCTGCGCCACCATCAGGGTCAGCAGCGCGTAGGAGGCGATGTTGAAGGGCACGCCGAGAAAAATGTCGGCCGAACGCTGATAGAGCTGACAGGAGAGCTTGCCTTCCGAGACGTAGAACTGGAACAGGCAGTGGCAGGGCGGAAGCGCCATGGCCTCGACCTCGGCCGGGTTCCACGCCGAAACGATCAGCCGGCGCGAATTCGGATTCTTGCGTATCTCTTTGAGAAGATTGGCTATCTGGTCGATCGACCCGCCATGGCCGTCCGGCCAGGAACGCCACTGCTTGCCATAGACCGGGCCGAGGTCACCATTCTCGTCGGCCCATTCATCCCAGATCGAAACGCCATGGTCGTTGAGGTATTTGATGTTGGTGTCGCCGGCCAGGAACCACAGGAGTTCATGGATGATCGACTTCAAATGCAGCTTCTTGGTCGTGGTGACCGGAAAGCCGCGGCTGAGATCGAAGCGCATCTGGTAACCGAACACCCCACGCGTGCCGGTGCCGGTGCGATCACCGCGATCGGCGCCGTTGTCCAGCACATGCTGCAGAAGGTCGAGATATTGGCGCATCGGCTTCGCCTCGATTCGGGATTGCCGGTATCATAGCCGACGGACCGCCGGCCGAACACTGCAAAGCGAAAATGCCTCGGAGATATTGCCCGGCAACCGGCGCGCACACCGCGCCGGCATCCATTTTTCAGGCGGTGTGGCCGATCAGAGCGAGCCGAGCTTGCCCAGATCCTTGGCGACCAGGTAATAAAAGGTCACGCGGCTCTTGGTGTTGTCGGCAGCCATCGCCTTGCAGGTCTTGTCGATGGATGCATCCGCCTTGGCGCCGTCGGCGACACCGAGCTTCTTGGCGACCCAGTTGGTCTTGACGCGATCGAGTTCCTTGGGGTCAGTGCACGATACCAGCGAGGAATCGCGGTTCCTCAGTGCAATACCGAGATGCTTGACGATCTTTTCGACCGCATCGGCGCTGGCGCCTGCGTCGTATTTCTTCACATCCGCAAGATAGTCGGCCATCAGACTTCCCCTCGTCGGCGCCACGGATCCGGTCGATGAGGGCTGTGGCGCGCTACGCAACCTGTGCGCTAGGTCGATACTCCTCACCGCGCCAAAGCTTCGGTTGAGACCGTGCCCAAGTCAACCCTCGGCGTTCCGATTTGGCCCGGGGACAAAGCACCATTGCGGCCTTTCATTTTCCGCAATGGCCCCCTATATTCGGTTTGTCGGCTTGACCGACTATGGCGATAAACAGGCGATGAAATAAGCCGTTCGGACCCGGGGGCGGTACCCGGCGCCTCCACCAAAAGCCGCTTTGGCGACGAAGCGGTTTTTGCTGGGGGCGAAATAGGATCGACGAAGGTGTAAAGATCGTACTTTTGCCCGGCATTGTACCACCGTCATCGGGCTAAACTTATAGTTGCCAACGACAACTATGCGGAAGCTCGTCTCGCTGCTTAATGCAGTGCGAACGCTTCAAATCAAGCCCTAGAGGTTCGCACTTCTAGGCGGGGTTCGGAGGTACCTGGCAACAGAAACCTCCACTTTCCCCCTCTCCCTGGACGCGCGCCCAAGCGCAGCCGCCGAACGCACCTACCATTCGCTGGTCGGCGTCTACGACGAATTGGGATATGAGTTGGTCGAACTGCCGCGGCCGCCGGTCGAAACAGGGCTCGAGTTCGTACTGGCGGAGGCCGGATTATCCCAGACATGAAAAGGCCGGGTCTGACCCGGCCTTTCATTGAGTGTCGTTGGCTTACTCTGCTGGGGCTTCAACGGCTTCGCGCGAACGGCCGAGCGTCAGCTTGGCCAGCGTGAACGAGATCACGGCGCAGAGCGTAATGCCCGCTACCATCGGCAGCGGCGTGCCGTCGAAGAAGATGCCGGCGACGCCCATGGCCAGCGCCCCGATGGCGAAATGCAGTGTGCCCATCAGCGCCGAAGCCGTGCCGGCGATCTCGCCATGCTCTTCCATGGCCAGCACCGAGGTCGTCGGGATGACCAGGCCGAGGAACCCGTAGCCGACGAAGAGCAGCGCCGCCATCACGTCGAGCCGGTCGACGCCGGTCGCCATGACGGCGAACAGCACCACCATGGTCGTGGCGTAGCCGGTCACCGCCACCCAGACGACGCGCTTCAGGCCGAAGCGCTCGGACAGCACTCCCGTCAGTTGCGACATGCCGATGAAGGCCACCGCATTGATCGAAAAGAACACGCTGTAGACCGAAGGCGACAACCCGTAGTGGTCGATCAGGATGAAGGACGAGCTCGAGAGGTAGACGAAGAAGCTGGCAATGCCGAAGCCGGCGATCGCCACCAGGCCGAGATAGTTGCGGTCACCCATCAGGAAGCGGTAACCGGCGAGTGCAGTTCCGAAGGATGAACCTACACGTTCTTCGGCCGGCCGCGTTTCCTTGAGCGAGGTCGCCAAAAGAATCGTCGCCAGCAGAGCCGCACCGGTCACCGTCCAGAACACGGCGCGCCAGCCGAAATTCTCGATGATCTGGCTGCCAGTCAGCGGCGCGAGGATAGGCGACACCGAAAACACCAGCATCAGCAGCGACATCAGCTTGGCGGCTTCAGTGCCCGTGTGCAGGTCGCGCACGATGGCGCGCGGCACCGCCATGCCGGCGCTGGCGCCGAGACCCTGCAGGAAGCGGAAGGCGATCAGCCATTCGATGGTCGGGCTCATGGCCGAACCGATGCCGCCGACCATGAACAGCGCGAGCCCGCCATAGAGCGGCAGCTTGCGGCCGACCATGTCGGAGATCGGCCCGACGACGATTTGACCAAAGCCCATCGACAGGAAGAAGATCAGCAAGCTCATTTGCACAGCGGCGGTGCCCGCATGCAGATCCTCGCCGATGGAAGGCAGCGCCGGCAGGTACATGTCGATGGCGAATGGCCCGATTGCGGACAACAGGCCGAGCACGACCGCGATGCGGAGGAATTTGGGACTCATGATAGTGGCTTCTTTCGAAATCTGGTTGCCGCCGTCAGGTGGCGTCTAACCCTAGGACGTTCCATCCCGCGAAATTCCGACTCCTCTCTGGGAGCGTGAAATCTCTTTGTTTTATGTCCACAAATTTAGACAGTCTTGTCTAATTCGTCAATCACCTCTATATAGATTTTCATGAAGGCTGCTGTTTCTCCTGACATTTTCCCGCCACGCGGCCACGAGGCAAAGCGTATGTCGATCATCGATGCGGCGGCCGCGGTGTTTTGCCGGGAGGGCTTTGCCGGCGCCAATATCGACCTGATCGCGGGCGAGGCCGGCGTCTCGCGACAGACCGTCTACAACCACCACCGCGACAAGGAAAAGCTCTTCATTGCCGTGGTGCGCGATCTGACCGAGCGCTGCAATGCCGGCATCTTTGCAACCATTGCCACGTTTCCCGATCAGCCGGGCAATCTCGAAGCCGATCTCATCGACTTCGCCGTGCGCATGAACCACAATTGCATCTGCAGCCGCGATGGCCGCTTTCTGCGCAAGCTGATCCAGACCGAGGGCGGGCGTTATCCTGAGCTCTTCGAGGTATGGCGCGAACAGGGGCCGGGCCGCACCTGGTCGGCCCTTGCCGCGCGATTTGCCCGCCTCGCCCATGCCGGGCATCTGACCGTTGACGATCCCGATATTGCGGCGCGCCAGTTTCTTGCACTGGTCAATGCCGAGCTGCAGATCACCTTCATGCTTGGCGGCGTACCGACAAGGGAGGAGGTCCTGCAGTCCGCCACCAACGGCGTACGCACCTTTCTGGCCGCCTTCGGCAAGCGCAAGGCGGCGACGGCAAAGCTGGCCGCCCTCGCCCACACCTGAGCGATCAAATCGCCTGCACACCCCTTGGCCTGATCAGTTCGCGCCTATATCCGGTTTACGCCGCCCTCAAGCTTGATTACAGCTATGCGGACGATTCAACGGAACCCGACCAGAACATGGCCGACGACCACATCCGCTACGACATTCTGGCCCAGGAGGCGTTGCGCGGCGTTATGCGCAAGGTCCTGGCCGAAGTGGCGCGCACCGGCCTTCCCGGCAATCATCATTTCTTCATCACCTTCCTGACCGGCGCGCCGGGCGTGCGCGTGTCGTCCAGGCTGCGCGAGCGTTATCCCGAACAGATGACCATCGTCATCCAGTTCCAGTATTGGGACCTGAAAGTAACCGACACCGGCTTCGAGGTCGGGCTGTCCTTCTCCGACGTGCCGGAGAAGCTGGAAATCCCGTTCTCGGCCGTGCGCGGCTTCTACGATCCGTCGGTCAACTTCGAACTCGAATTCGACGTCAAGACAGATGTCCCGGCGGAAGACGAGACGCTCGCCCAGCCAGCGCCCGAGCCCTTGGCCATCGTCTCCGAGAAAAAGCCGAAGGCCGAGAAGAAGGCGGCTGCGGCCGAAGCCGAGAAAAAGCCGGCCGCGGCCGATGCCGCCGGCAAGGGCGCCGACGTCGTGTCGCTCGACGCCTTCCGCAAGAAGTAGCGGGACGGACGGCGCGACATGGGCGACGTCGTCAACCTTCGACAGCTCCGCAAGCAGAAGGCGCGCGCCGAAAAGGAAAAGCTGGCCGGCGAGAACCGCGCTCGGCACGGCCGCTCCAAAGCCGAAAAAGATCGCGATCGGCTAACGTCGGACAAAGCTGAAAAATTCATCGCCGGCCACCGCCGCGAACGCCCTGAAGATCAGGGCGACTGAATGGACAGCCTGCGGTGAGCCCAGTCGAAAAACGCTCCGTGACGATCCGCGGCCACCGCACCAGCTACTCACTCGAAAAGCCGTTCTATGACGACCTCGTCGCCATTGCCGCCGCGCGCAAGCTGACGCTTGCGGCTCTCGTCGCCGAAATCGACGAGACAAGGCCGCGCGACGCCAATTTGTCATCGGCACTCAGGCTCCACGTGCTGGACTGGGCCAAGCGCGGCGCGGTCTGAACAGGCTTCAATTACCCAGCGACTTCAGCAGATTGTCGACCGAAAACGGATTTGTCTTGGGCTTCGGCGGCGCCGGGGCCGAATCGTCATTGACGCCGGGCAGTGAGCGGTCGACCTTCGGCGCCTGCTCCTGAGCCTTGCGTTCGGCCTCCAGCCTGGCCTTTTCCTGCGAAGCAATGCGCATCGCCTGTTCAGCCTTCTTCCGTTCGTCTTCGGCCTTGGCGGCGTCTTCGGCTGCCTGCTGCTCGGCCTGCGCCTTCGCGTCGGCATCCGCCTTGGCCTTGGCGTCGGCTTCCGCCTGCGCTTTTGCCTCGGCATCTGCTTTTGCCTGGGCGTCCGCCTTGGCCTTCGCATCCGCTTCGGCCTGTGCCTTGGCGTCGGCTTCCGCTTTCGCCTTGGCGTCGGCCTCGGCCTTCAGCCGCGCCGCTTCTTCCTGCTTGCGCAGTTCCTCGGCCGCGTTCTCGCGTTCGGTCTGCAGGGCGGCGTAGTAGCGCACCTCGCGCCGCAGCCTCTGCTTCTCGAGCAGTGCTGCCTGCATCGCTTCGACCCGCTGCTGCTCTTTTTCCAGCGCGCGCTGGATTAGGAACTGCGCCAGCGGTTCGCTGTCGAACTGTTTCTTCATCGCGCCGAACGGCCCGTCGACGCTGAAATTGACCGAGGGATCCGACCCGACCAGCGCCGCGTCGCCGGGCTTGTAGGTGATCGCACCCTTGGCGGCGACGGTGCCGGTGTTCAGGTCCGCCGTGACGTCGGCGGACAGCGCCGCGCCGGCGTTTTCCAGCTTGATCGGCGGCGCCCTAAGCGTGCCACCGGCAACCGTGAAGGCGATGTCGGTATCGCCGGCGGCAAAATTGCCAGCGCCGGCAATGTCATGTGCAAAGCCCGCGGTTTTGGCCACATCGATGTCGCGCCCTATCGCATCGGCCTTGGCGATCAAAGCGCCGAAGGCATCGGGATTGACGCCGGCAATTGTCAGGCCTTTCAGCGCCGCCGTGCCGGACCCGGAGAGCGCAGCGATCATCGCATCGACCGATTTGCCGCTGGTCGACAGGCCTGTCGAGAAATCGCCGCTTCCGCTCAAGCCGGCATCCGGCAGCACGGTCGCCAGATCGGCGCCGGCAAGCTTCATCTGGCCGGAAAACAGCCCGGTGCCGTCCGTGTTCTTCAACTCGAACAGCCCGGTGAGCGCGCCGCCGAGGAGTTTCGCCTTCAGGTCCGAAACGCGGATGCCTTCCTGGTCGAGTTTCAGCGTTAGCGACGCGTCATAGGCCGTCGCCATGGGTCCGGCGGCAAGGGTGGCCGTGGTCAAGTCGAGGTCGGCGCTGAACGGCAGGCTGGATTTCTGGCTAAATGGCGCCGTCGGCCAGTTCGCGTTGCTGGCAAGGAAGGCCTGGTCGCCGAACAGCGCAACGGCGATCGGGTCGAGGTCCAATTCGTCGAGCGCCAGCGCACCTGAGAGATGCGGCAGCCCCTGCTTCGCATCGGCGTTGACGTCGCCCGAGATCTCCGCCTCGTTGATGGACCCGCTGAGGCCGCTCAGCACCAAAAGGCCGTTGCCGAAATCGGCATCCGCGCTGAGCGAGCTCGAGGTGCCCGTCCCCATGCCCGGCAGGCCGACGCCGGTCGTCATCAGCCAAGGCTCGATATCGGAGGCATCGAGGCCGATCTTGCCCTTGACGGTGGCGCCTTGCGGGGTTTCGGCAACGGTGCCGTCAAACGTTGCCTTGAAATCATCGGCGGCCAGGTTGAAGCTGGTCGCCAGGCCGCCGCCAAGCGTGCCTTTGGCCGAGATATCGGTGCTTGCCTGGCCAAGCATGCCGAGCGGCAGCGCCGGCAGGCCGTAAAGCGCAAGCAGCGCCGTGGCGTCGGGGTTTTTGGCGTTGAAGGTCAGCGTCACCGGCGCGTCGAGCAACTGGCCGACGGCCCCCTTGCCCGACAGCGATGCCGAAAAGGACGAACCGCCGGCCTTGCCTTGCCCGGTCACCGCCAGCCCTGTCGTGCCGTCGCCATTGTCGGCCGCACTTGCCACCAGATCGACGCGTGCGTCCTGGAACAGCTCGGGATAGGCAGTTGTGCGGCTTGCCAGTCCCTTCAGCACATCATTGTCGGGATAGCGTTGCGCGGCGATGTCGACCAGCGGCTTCAGATCGACGGCGACCACCGAGGCATCGAGCTTGCCGGTAGGGCTCGCCGGAAAATCCTTGATCCGGCCGGTGGCGCTGATCGACGCGCCGGCAACGCCGCCAATCGACAGCCGGTCGATTTCGAGCAGCCCGTCGCGCAGCCGGAGCGCGGTATCGACCGTGTCGGCGGTCAGCCCGCCGGCGCTGACAGGGCCGGCCTTGATCTGGAAATCGAGGTCGCGGTCGGAAAAGCGGTTGGCGCCCTTGTCACTGACGAAGATCGAGGCGAACGCCGTCAGCCCGTCGACGTCCAGTTCGCCCCCCGTGAGCCGCATCAGCACCGAGGGCTTGGCGTCGTCGGGCTGGCTGGAATCGATGCGGCCGGAAAACTTTGCCTTGCCCAGGATCAGTTCGAGATCGCTGAACGCCTGGCGCTTCTCTGACAGATCGACCTTGGCCTTGAAGCCGGCGGCAGGCAGGCGGCGGATCGCCTCGTCGACATCCTTCGACAGCCAGGCGGCAAAGCCGGAAGGTTGCGCCACCGCCAGAAGCAGCGAGCCGCTGAAGCCGAAATGGTCCTCGACGCTGAGCATGCCGCTGGCTTCCAGCGTGGTGCGCCCGGGCAAGGTCGCAGCCATCGACTTCACCGACCAGCCGCCCGCGACCGGCTCGGCCGAGAGATGCACGTCGCGCACCGTGGTGTCGCCGGCCAGCACCGCCGGCAGCTTGACCTCGACGGTGCCGGGTATGGTCGGTTTCGGCAGGTCGAGCAGCGCCTGTTCAATCCCGGCAATGCGCTGGTCCAGTGTCAGGCCGGCACCCTTCTCAGCGCCCACCGCCTCGTCCAGTTGCACCTGCGCGCCATTGGCCTCGATGGCGAAGTTCGGCTTCAGCCCGAGATCGATCGAAGCCTTGCCGTCGGCGGTGTAGGGATTGTCGAGCGGCCCGGTCTCGAAACGGAATTCATCGACGCCGAGCTTCTGGTGGTCGAGCGAGAACTTGCCGTTCAGCCTGAACCCCGGATCGGGCTTGCCGGCGCTGACCTTGCCCGTATTGATCTCAACAACCTCGCCATCGGTGCCGCGCAGCGCCGCCCCGCTTTTGTCGTGACTATTTTTGTCGGCGCCGGAAATCTTGAACTGGCCGGAATAGACGGCAGCCCCATTGACGATGCCGGCATTGCCGTCGGTCTCGACGACCAGCGGATAGGCATCGGGATCGACCTTGAGCCTGAGCCGCATCTGGCCATTGCCCTCGGCCTTCCCGGTCGAGGCGGCGACGGTCGAGTGCAGGCCGTCGAGCCGCAACGTGCCGTCCATGCGCCACGGACCGGCCAGCGACTTGGCCGAGATGGTCGAATTGATTTCAGAAATCAGATGGCTGCGCCCGCCGGCGGCATGACGCAGCGCAATCTCTCCCTCCGTTACCGTCAGCTTCTCGATAGAGATCTGGTTGAGGTCAAAGGGCGATGAAGGCCGCATCGCCCAATCGACCGTGCCGTTGTCCGCAATGTCGATTGTCGCCTTCGGATGCACCAGCCGCATGTCGAAGATCAGCACTTCGCCGCGCAGGAACGGCGCCAACTCCGCATCCATCGAAAAGGTCTCGACGGTCATTGCCGGCTGGCCGCCGGGGCCGCCGGCGACGGTGACGTTAGAGAAGGTCACCGAGGGGAACGGCAGCAGCCGCGCGGTGGCATCGCCTTGCACCGTCACCTTGCGGCCGAGAATGGCGCTCGCCTCGCGCTCGAACTGGGCGCGGTAGCCGGTCCAGTCGATAAAATACGGCACCACGAGTGCTGCCAGCAGCACCAGCACAAACAAGCCACCGAAGATCACGAACAGGCGTGCGAGCATCAGCTCCGAACGGGTTGATTGAAAGTCAGCCGCACTCTACCCGCATCAGCGTGTCGATAAAGAGGCAATTTCCTTGGCAGATAGGGCAACGAGCAGCCTGCCCTCATCGGCAAAGACATGCGGCAAGGGCGCTCCGGCAGACGATAGCGGCAACAACGCCGCTGATGTCGGCATCTGCTGGCCCTCCCCCGGCAACTACGCAGCTCTCGCGCTCCGCGGCCTTATCCCGCCATGGCCCTTTGGCGGTATTCGTTCAACAGCACTACCATCTCCTCAGGCGACAATGTCCAGCCCTTGGGCAATGCGGCTTCGGCCCCCAGGCTTTTGGTGACGCTGCGCACGACGGAGCTTTTCTTGACCCTCGGCGCGAAATTATACCCGATCATATCGCCGATTCTGCGCCGACGATGGACGACGTAGAAGCCTTCGATATCCTTCCAGGGCACCAGCTTCGGCGATCGAACAAGACCGCCGCCGAGACTGAAACCTTGTCCGTTCAGCACCAGGATCTGCGGGCGCACAAGCTGCCAGGCAAACACCAACACGCCCAGCCCAAAAAAGGCCAGGCACCACCAAAGGCCGGCCGTGTCGCCGTCCTCGGAGACATGGATCAGGAAAGCGCAGGCCAGGACAAAGAAGAGGCTGGTCGACAGCAACAACAGTGTCTTGCCGCGCGATGCGCTTATAACCAGGGGCTCAATAGTCTCGGTCCTGTGCCGCATTGTCGCCCCTCACATTTCGCCTATGCAGGTAATATCTTGCCCGGGTTCATGATGTCTTGCGGATCGAGCGCCTTTTTGATGGAACGCATGATATCGACGCCGTGACCAAGTTCGTGGCGCAGGAAGCCGATCTTGCCTTGGCCAATGCCGTGTTCGCCGGTGCAGGTGCCGTCCATGGCGATCGCCCGCATGTTCAGCCGCGCGACGAATTTCTCCGCCAGCGCGATCTCCTTGGGGTCGTTGACATCCATCAGCACCAGCACGTGGAAATTGCCGTCGCCGGCATGGCCGACGATCGGCGCCACCAGGCCCATCTCGGCAATATCGGCCTCGGTTTCGGCAACGCATTCGGCCAGCCGCGAGATCGGCACACAGACATCGGTCGACAGGCCTTTGGTGCCGGGACGCAGCGTCAGCGATGCCCAATAGGCATCGTGCCTCGCCTTCCACAATTTCGTCCGCTCCTCGGCAACGCTGGTCCACAGGAACGGTCCGCCGCCATTATCCTCGGCGATCACGCCGAAGGTTTCCGCCTGCTCGGCAACGCCGGCATCGCTGCCGTGGAACTCGACGAACAGGCACGGGCTCTCCGGATAATCGAGCTTCGAATAATTCTTCATCGCCCGCATCTGCAGCGCATTGACCAGTTCGATGCGCGCCACCGGGATGCCCATCTGGATCGTGGCGATCACCGCATTGCAGGCCGCCTCGAGGCTCGGAAACGGGCAGACGCCGCCGGAGATCGCCTGCGGAATGCCTTGGAGCTTCAAAGTCAGCGACGTGATGATGCCGAGCGTGCCTTCCGAGCCGACCAGCAGCCGCGTCAGGTCGTAGCCGGCCGAACTCTTTTTCGCCCGCTTGCCGGTCGTCACCGTCTCGCCATCTGCCATGACAGCCGTCAGCGACAGCACGTTCTCGCGCATCGTGCCGTAGCGCACCGCATTGGTTCCGGAGGCCCGCGTCGCCGCCATGCCGCCCAGCGAAGCATTGGCGCCGGGATCGATCGGAAAGAACAGGCCGGTGTCACGCAAATGACGGTTGAGATCCTCGCGCGTCACGCCGGGCTCGACGGTGCAGTCGAGATCCTCAGGGTTGACCGCCAGGATGCGGTTCATGCGCGATGTGTCAACCGAGATGCCGCCGCCGGGCGCGTTGGTGTGGCCCTCCAGTGACGAGCCGACGCCGAAGGCGATGACAGGCACGCGATAAGCCGCGCAGGCGCGCACGATCTCCTGCACCTCGGCAGCCGTCTCTGGGAAAGCGACGCCATCGGGCGACTGCGTCGGAATATAGGTGGTGGTGTGGGCATGCTGCGAGCGGATCGCCGCGCCGGTCTGGAAGCGTTCGCCGAACTGCTGCTTGAGGATGCCGAGCACGGCAGCGATGCCTTCCTCGTTGCGTTCGACCGGGTTGAGGTCGCTCAGAGCCATGAATTCCTCCGCGAATGGACCAGCGTCCACGCTTGTTATGCGATTATGGATGCACAAGAAGCAATTCTAGGAAAAGTGTGAAGCGGTTTTCCGTCCGGAATTGCGTCAAAACAAAAAACGAGAGCGGTTCACCGTTTCGCGGAAACGGTGAAC
>NZ_JBSKBR010000028.1:0-50246 GCF_053714315.1 Mesorhizobium sp. PL10
CTACTGCCCTACTGCCCTACTGCCCTACTGCCCTACTGCCCTACTGCCCTACTGCCCTACTCCCCCACTCCCAATCGAGCATCATGTCCTACCAATCCCCAATCTCCCCCGGCCGCTCCTGGTACGAAGACACGGTCGGGCCACGCCCTGAATACCCGGCCCTCGACGATGATCGGTCTTGCGACGTTGTCATCGTCGGCGGCGGCTTCACCGGTCTTTCAGCGGCGGCGCATCTGACCAAGGCCGGCGTAGACGTCGTTCTGATCGAGGCACACCGCTTCGGCGACGGCGCTTCCGGGCGCAATGGCGGACAGCTCGGCACCGGCCAGCGCGCCTGGGCCGAGGAGATGCAGGCCGAATACGGGTTCTCCCGCGCCAAGGCGTTGTTCGATCTCGCCGAAGAAGCTAAGGCGCATCTGCTGGAATTCGCGGCCGTCAACCAGATCGATATCGACTACATGCCGGGCCAGCTGTCGGTGGCGCACAAGCCGCGCTATGTCGACGACTACAAGGCGCATGCCGAGATCATGGCGGGCCGCTTCAACTATCCGCACATCGCCTTCATGGATGCCAGGGAAACGGCCGAGCGGCTGGGCTCCACGCGCTACTTCGGCGGCACCCGCGACACCGGCACCGGGCACATACACCCGATGAAACTGGTGATCGGCACGGCAAAGGTGGCTGCCGCGGCCGGCGCCCATCTGTTCGAACAGACGCCGTCGACCGGCATCACGTCCATTGGCGGCAAGGTTAGGGTCATGACGCCGAGGGGCACCATCACCGCGCAGAAATGTCTGATCGGCGTCAACGCCTATGGCGGCACCCTCGAGCCGGTGAGTGCCGCGCACATCATGCCGATAGGGTCGTTCATCGGTGCCACCGTTCCACTCGGGGCGGCCTCGAAAGTGCTGCCGGGCGGCGAGGCGGTCGACGATTCGCGTTTCGTCGTGCGCTATTTCCGCAAATCCAGGGATGGAAGGCTGCTGTTCGGCGGGCGCGAGATCTATGGCGTCAACGACCCGAAGGACATCCACATTCATATCCGCCGGCAGATCTCCGAACTTTATCCCGACTTGAAGGATGTCGAGATCACGCATGGCTGGGGCGGCTATGTCGGCATCACCGTGCCGCGCAAACCATTCGTGCGCGAGGTAATGCCCAATGTGATCTCGGCCGGCGGCTATTCCGGTCACGGCGTCATGCTGTCGAACTTCTTCGGCAAACTCTATGCCGAAACCGTCGCCGGCAACCGCGATCGGCTCAGGCTGATCGAGGATTTGAACATCCCGGCCTTCCCCGGCGGCCGACGCTTTCGCACGCCGCTGCTGTTCCTGGCGCTCAACTGGTTTGCGCTGCGCGATCGAATCTAGAGCAACAAGCGATTCCGTCTGTAATATTCGTTGCTTGGGCGACACATTGCAGAATCTTTAACAAGGGTGCAGAATCCACGGTTGGGGCGCACTGATGCCACAATCGCGGGTAAAAGGTGCCGGTTCTGGGTGATTGAACGGGGACTTTTGCGGGCCTGCCCGCTTGTTTTTGGGACCGATGCCGATCGAATGCCGGCCTTCCGGCGCTGATCGAAAGAACATCGGCCGCATGTTGGAGGTGGCAAACGTGAACGAGCCCTTCAGTTTCGGTGCGCCGGAACGACGGCGCTTTGCCATGCAGTTCGGTTACGATATGCGGCCCTCCTTCTGGCAGGGGGTGCGCACGAATTCGCATCTGGTGATCGCCGCGGTCGGTACCGCAGCGCTGCTTGGCGTGGCGGGTATCGCGCTTTGGCTGGCGTTGCCGGCCAACGACCGGCAGGCGAGCGCCAGCACACAGCCTCTTTCGCAGCAGAGCGTTCCAACCGTCCCGGTCAAGACAACCAAGATCGCCCCGGTCACCCCTGCGGCCACAGTTGCCGCGGCAGCGGCGCCGCAGGCCGCACGCAAGGGCGATGCGGTTTCGCCGACGGTGGCTGCTGCGGCCGCCGCTATACCGGCGCTGGCGGCCAACGATCCGCGCTGGACTGCGCCGCAATCGAACAGCGGCGCTGAAGCCACGCCGTCCGATCAGGCCGCGACTGAGCAGACAGCCGCCAAACCGGCCGATGCGGCAGCTTACGAGGAGCCGTCGGCACAGAGCGATGCCACGACGCAGTTGTCCAAGGTTGCCGCACCAGACGCCGCTGCGAAGGACGATCACACCGACGGCGCGGAAACCGCCGCTATCCCGACACCGACACCGCAACTGCCGGATGCGCAATCTTCCCCAGCAGCGGATGATGCCCAGGCCAAAGCCCAGCCACAGAAGGTGGCTGCTGCCGATGCCACCGGACGCATACTCAGGACAGTGACAATGCGCACGGGTCCGAAGAAGAATGCCGCCGCCATGGGAACCGTGCCCGCCAAGTCATCGGTGCAGGTGGTGAGCTGCAAGAAATGGTGCCAAATCGTCTACAACGGCAAGCGCGGCTGGATTTACAAGAGCTACATCAAGACCGGGGCGTGAAGGCACGGTTGCGGCTCACCGGCCGATGAGCCGCAACAAACGCCGTCGCCGTCTGGCATGCTTTACCTGCCTGACATGGTCGCGATGCTCCTCGAACGGCACTTCGAACAGGCCGCACTGCCTGCATCCCTCGTTCTTGCCACAGTCCGGTATCCAGCATTTAACATCGTGGGTCCAAGCCAGCGCGATACGCTCCAGGTGAAGCTTGGGCGAACTTTTCAAAAGTATCAGTTCCCCCGGCACAGCCGTCTGCCTGACGTGGTCCGAGACTTCTTTCGGCGTACGCAGTTCGGCAAACCGGCCGCTATCACGATCGTTCTCACTGGCTCTCGAGCGATGGGCATTGTCCCCGGTGTAGATCACCTGATCGGCGATTTCCCGCGCCATTTTGTAGGCACTGGCGTATTTTCGGGTCGAGCCTGCGTAGTCTGAGATCTGGCCGAGAACGATACGTTTGCGCGCTACCTTGGCCCTGGCCACCATGTCGATGGCAAGATTGACCGAGTGCCAAGGCGACTTTGCGCTGTCGACGATGAATTGCGGGCCATCTTCGGCAACCACGACATCGCAGCGATTCGCCAACGGATGGAACGTCGCTACCCTCGCCGCCACCTTCTCCGGCGGAACGCCGAGTTCAAGGGCCGTGACGACGGCGGCAGTTACCGGCAACCAGAAATGGTCGCCCGGGAATAGCGTTTCGAGATCCAGAACGCCGCCACCCCAGCGGAGCGAGAATCGCAGCAGTTCCGGATAGGCAGCATGGATGTTCGTGACGCGATAGTCCGCGGCTTCCGATGTGCCGAATGTGACGACGCGGCCCGCGCCGGACGCCATTGCGAGCACATGCGGATCGTCGGCGTTGAGAATGGCAAGCCCGCTCGGCTCCAGCGCCTCGATCAGCGCCCGCTTTTCGCTGGCAACGTTCTCCAGGGTGCGGAAACTCGCAACATGCTCGAGCCGGACCATCGTAACGACGGCCACATGGGGGCGCAGCAATTCGGCCATCGGCCGGATCGAACCGACATTGAAGGCGCCAGCTTCAAAGACAACATAGTCGACATCGCCTGCTCGATTCAGTCGCTTATAGAGCGTGTTGACCAGCGCCTTCATCGTGTTGAACAGAACCTGCGCATGGACCGTGCCATGGCTGGCCAGGATGTGTCCCAGCAGGCTCGCCGATGTCGACTTGCCGGAACTGCCGGTGATGCCGATGAAAGTGGCCTTGCTTCTGGCGCGCCCGCGCTTGGCCAAGTACATCCTGAGGCGCCGCCCCAGATCTTCGCCGATTTTGCGCAGTTTCGCGTCCATTGCGCCGCCAAATCCCGAGCCAAGGCGCTTTATGCCTTCCTGCGGATGGTCAAGTCAAACCGCAGCCATGCAGGCCGGGAACGGGAACCCTCAGATACAGCGTCCGCCGTCGACCTCCAGCGCCACGCCGGTGACGAAGGCGGCTTCGTCCGAAGCAAGCCAGAGCGCGGCATTGGCGATATCAAGCGGCGTCGACAGGCGGCCGAGCGGGATCGAGGCGCGGAACTTCTCGCGGATTTCGGGCGTGTCGGCGCCCATGAATTTCTCCAGCATGGCGGTCTCGCCGGCGACCGGGCAGAGGCAGTTGACGCGGATGTTCTTGGGCGCGAGTTCGACCGCCATCGACTTGGTCGCGGTGATTGCCCAGCCTTTCGATGCATTGTACCAGGTAAGGCCCGGCCGCGGCCGCAGACCCGCGGTCGAAGCCGTGGTCAGGATGACGCCGCCGCCCTGCCGCTCCATGATCGGCACCACAGCAAGTGCGGCATGGTAGATCGCCTTCATGTTGACTGATGTGATCAGGTCGAAGGTGGCCTCGTCGACCTCGAGCATGTCACCGTTGCGATGGGTGTAGCCGGCATTGTTGACAATGATGTCGATGCGGCCGAAGGCGCTTTTGGCGGCATAGACCATCTCGTCGAATTCGGAACGCTGCGAAACGTCGGTCTGGGTCCAGATCGCTGCCTCACCTATTTCGGCGGCGACGCGTTCCGCGCCTTTGGCATTCAGGTCGGCGACGACAATTTTGGCGCCCTCCTGGGCAAAGCGCCTTGCCATGCCTTCGCCGAAACCCGCTGCCGCACCGGTGATGACGGCGACCTTGTTTTCCAGACGCATGCTCTTCCCGCTCCTTGAGACCATCCCGCAACGTGTACAGGGCGGCGGCCAACGCCACGCCCCGTGCCGCGACGGATTTCTCCCTTAGCTTTCGTCACATTCACGCTCTATGCTGCAGCTGCGAAAGCCTCCGGGAGCCGTTGCCTATCGACAAGCCTCCGGCCGGCGCCAGTGTCAAGACACATTTGGACCGACTCAATATCCAGTGATTGGTCCGTGATGTGACACCATGGCACTGGATAATTTAAATCGATTAGATTATACCCAGCCGCGTCACAGCGTGCGGCGTCAAAGCGGACAGACCATGACCAGCCAGATCATCCCCGTCGATCCTTTCGACTTCATCATTTTCGGCGGTACCGGCGATCTGTCGGAACGCAAGCTGCTGCCATCGCTCTACCATCGGCAGCGCGACCATCAGTTTTCCGAACCGACCCGGATCATCGGCACCTCGCGTTCGAAGATGACCGATGCGGAGTTCCAGGCTTTCGCCAAACAGGCAATTTCCGACCACGTCAAGCCGGACGATATCGACGCCCAGGAATTGAAGACCTTCCTTGCCCGGCTGTCCTACGTGTCCGCCGACGCGACCACGGGCGCCGGCTTCGACAAGCTGAAAAAGGCGATCGGCGACAGCGACCGCATCCGCGCTTTCTATCTGGCGGTGGCGCCGGCGCTGTTCGGCGACATCTCGCACCAGCTGAAAGCGCACAATCTGATCACACCGAATTCACGCATCGTGCTGGAGAAGCCGATCGGCCGCGACCTCGATTCGGCGCGCAAGCTCAACGATCTGGTCGGCGACGACTTCCACGAAAGTCAGATCTTCCGCATCGACCACTATCTCGGCAAGGAAACGGTGCAGAACCTGATGGCGCTGCGCTTTGCCAATGCGCTCTACGAGCCGTTGTGGAACTCGGCACATATCGACCATGTGCAGATCACGGTGGCCGAGACTGTCGGCCTGGAAGACCGTGTCACCTATTACGACAAGGCTGGCGCGCTGCGCGACATGGTGCAGAACCACATACTGCAGCTTTTGTGCCTGGTCGCGATGGAGGCTCCATCGTCCATGGATGCGGACGCGGTGCGCGACGAAAAGCTGAAGGTGTTGCGCGCGCTGAAGCGCATCAACGGTAACGAGGCGCCCAAGCATACAGTGCGCGGCCAGTATCGCGCCGGCGCCTCGTCCGGCGGCGCCGTCAAAGGGTATGTCGAGGAGCTCGGCAAGGACAGCAACACCGAGACCTTCGTCGCCATCAAGGCCGAGATCGGCAACTGGCGCTGGGCCGGCGTGCCGTTTTACCTCCGAACTGGCAAGCGCCTGGCGACTCGGGTCTCTGAAATCGTCATCGAGTTCAAGCCGATCCCGCATTCGATCTTCGGCGACAGCGCAGGGCCGATCTTCGCCAACCAGCTGGTCATCCGGCTGCAGCCCGACGAAGGCGTCAAACAGTTCATCATGATCAAGGATCCGGGTCCGGGCGGCATGCGGCTGCGCCAGATTCCTCTCGACATGAGCTTCGCAACTTCCTTCGACGGTCGCGCGCCCGATGCCTATGAGCGGCTGATCATGGATGTCGTGCGCGGCAACCAGACGCTGTTCATGCGCCGCGACGAAGTCGAGGCGGCATGGAAATGGATCGACCCGATCCAGAATGCCTGGGAGAGCGCCAGGCAGGAGGCGCAAGGCTATACGGCCGGCACATGGGGTCCCTCGGCCTCGATTGCGCTGATCGAACGCGACGGGCGGACATGGCACGAGAGCAATTGAGCGAGCCCGCTTACAGCTGGAACAGCTTTGCCGGACGCCAGGATCTGGCGGCCGCCCTTGCCAGCAATGTCGCGGCGCGCCTGACCAGGGCTATCGACGAGCGCGGCACGGCCCTCATCGCCGTTTCCGGCGGCACCACGCCGGCGAAGTTCTTTGCAGCACTTTCGGCCATTCCGATCGCCTGGAACAAGGTCACGGTGACACTGGTCGACGAGCGGTTCGTGCCGGCCTCCTCTCCGCGCTCGAATGCCGGGCTGGTTGCCGCCAACCTGCTCCAGAACGCGGCCGCCGCCGCGCACTTCGTGCCGATGTATCATGAGGCCGCGAGCATCGAGACCGCCGCGGCGTCCGACGACACGGCACTCCAGGCACTGCCCTGGCCGCTCGACGTCGTCGTGCTCGGCATGGGCGGCGACGGCCACACCGCTTCGTTCTTTCCCGATGCTGACAATCTCCCCGCCTTGCTCGATCCCGCCTCGCAGAGGATCGTGCTGCCGGTGCATGCACCGAGCGGCGGCGAGCCGCGGCTGACCCTATCGATGGCGCGCATCATCGCCGCCGGCTTCATCGCGCTGCATATCGAAGGCGAGGACAAGCGCATCGCCTTCGAGAATGCGATGGGACCGGGTGCGAAGAAGCCCATTCGCAAAGTGCTCGAAGCAGCACCCATACCAGTAGAGGTGTTCTGGGCACCCTGATTTTAACGAAAGCAGTCCCGGCAAACAGTGGGAGGACGTTCTCCGGGGCTCGAAAGGACCGACCATGACAGCCAGACGCGACATCGAAGCCATCACGGAACGCATCCGCCAGCGCTCGAAAGCCGGCCGCGAGCGCTATCTCGGCCGTATCGCCGAAGCCTCGAACCGCACCGCCAACCGTTCGGTGTTGTCCTGCGGCAACCTCGCGCATGGCTTTGCCGTCTGCAGCCCGTCTGAAAAGGTGGCGCTTGGCGCCGACAAGGTGCCCAACCTCGGCATCATCACCTCCTACAATGACATGCTGTCGGCGCATCAGCCCTTCGAGACGTTCCCGGCGCTGATCAAGGATGCCGCGCGGGAAGTTGGTGGCATCGCGCAAGTGGCCGGCGGCGTGCCGGCCATGTGCGACGGCGTGACCCAGGGACAGCCCGGCATGGAGCTGTCGCTGTTTTCGCGCGACGTGATTGCCATGGCTGCGGCAGTCGGCCTGTCGCACAACATGTTCGACGCCGCCGTCTATCTTGGCGTCTGCGACAAGATCGTGCCGGGGTTGGTGATCGCGGCCCTCACCTTCGGCCATCTGCCGGCCGTCTTCGTGCCGGCCGGGCCGATGACGACGGGCCTGCCAAACGACGAGAAGGCCAAGGTTCGCCAGCTCTATGCCGAAGGCAAAGCCGGTCGGGCCGAACTACTCGAGGCCGAATCCAAATCCTACCATGGGCCAGGCACCTGCACCTTCTACGGTACCGCCAACTCCAACCAGATGCTGATGGAGATCATGGGCCTGCACACGCCGGGCGCCTCGTTCGTCAATCCGGGTACGTCGCTGCGCGACGCGCTGACGCGTGAGGCAACGAAGCGGGCGCTGGCGATCACCGCACTCGGCAACGCCTACACGCCGGTCGGCCGGATGATCGACGAACGCTCTTTCGTCAACGGAGTCGTCGGCCTGCACGCCACCGGCGGCTCGACCAACCACACCATCCATCTCATCGCCATGGCCGCGGCGGCCGGCATCATGCTGACCTGGCAGGACATTTCCGACCTGTCGGAAGCCGTGCCGCTGCTTGCCCGTGTCTATCCGAACGGGCTCGCCGACGTGAACCATTTCCATGCCGCCGGCGGGCTCGGCTTCCTGATCCGCGAACTGCTCGATGAAGGCGTCCTGCATGAGGACGTACAGACGGTGTGGGGCGAAGGTCTCCGGCCCTACGCGGTCGAGGCTAAACTCGGCGAAGACGGCAGCGTGGTGCGCGAAGCCTCGCCACTGCAGAGCGGCGACGAGAAGGTGCTGGCGCCGTTCAAAAAAGCATTCCAGCCGACCGGCGGCCTGAAGGTGCTTGCCGGCAATCTCGGCCACGCCGTCATCAAGACCTCGGCGGTGAAGCCGGAACGACGCGTCATCGAGGCGCCGGCCAAGGTGTTCGACAGCCAGCAAGGCCTGAACGAAGCCTTCAAAGCCGGCACGCTCACCGGCGACTTCATCGCCGTCATCCGTTTCCAGGGCCCGAAGGCCAACGGCATGCCGGAACTGCACAAGCTCACCACCGTGCTCGGCATCCTCCAGGACCGCGGCCAGCGCGTCGCGCTGGTCACCGACGGGCGCATGTCGGGCGCTTCCGGCAAGGTGCCGGCGGCGATCCATGTGACACCGGAAGCGGTCGAGGAAGGACCTATCGCCAGGATCCATGACGGCGATATCATCCGCCTCGACGCCGACGCCGGCACGCTGGAAGTGCTGGTGCCAGGCCCCGAGCTTGCACTGCGCCGCACGGCCGATATCGACCTCATCGGCAACGAGTTCGGCTTCGGCCGCGAGTTGTTCGCCGGCTTCCGCCAGCTGGTCGGCCGCGCCGACCATGGCGCCAGCGCTTTCGGTACCGCCTGAGCCATCATTTCGACGAGATATAAAAAGGGCGGCTCAAGGCCGCCCTTTTTTCGTTTGCGATGAAACGCCAATTACGGCTGCACCGTAATCTCGCTCCTTTCGCCGGCCTTGACCGTCACCGGCATTTCCTTGTCATGACCTTCATCGGACATGTGGCGAACGACGACATAGTCGCCGGCGGGAATGGTCTGCTGCCAGGTGTCACCATAGCTCAGGCCAAGCGCCTTGCGATTGCCCTGGATGTCCTTCTTCGACGACAGCACCTCGATCGAATAGGCGCCCGGCGCCGACATGGCCAGCACGCCGGCATCGAGCGTCACTTTGAGATCCTTGACGTCGCCAGCCTTGACGCTGAACGGCTGCTCGACGGTCGCGAGGTCGAGCGCGGTGACCGCGACATAGTCATCCGGCGGCAGCCAGAACTTGCTGTCCGGGCCATAGGAATGGGCGACATCTTCGCGCGTGCCGTCGATCTTTTTCTTGGCCTTGACGATCTGGATGCTGATGCCCGACGAGTCGGCCTTGTCGCCGCCTGCGGTGTAGTAGGCGTTGACGACGGCATGGCCGACGCCGACGACGATGTCCTTTTCGACCGTTTGACCGGCCGCGAGCTGGATGGTCTCGCTCACCGAGCCGCTGCCGATCGCCACCGTGACCTTCTGTTCGCCGGCCGGCACGATGATCTTGGTGTCGCCATAATGGGTCGTGCTGCCGCCCGGGAAGGCGAAGTCGACATGAGCCTCGTCGCTGATATCGGCACCCTGGTAAGCCCTAGGATGGATGAGCATGGTGCCGGCGTTCAAGGTGAAGAGCGGCTTGTAGACCTGGCCGGCCTCGATCTTGACCTTCTGTTCCACCTGAGCTTCGTCGGCGCGCGCGACGACGACATAGTCGCCCGGCTCGAGGTTGGCCTCGTAGCTGTTGTACTGTGTGGTGACGGACTCGCCGCGCGTGCCATCGGGCTTGGCCTTGTAGACCTCCCACGCATTGCCATCGGTGATCGGATCGCCGCCTTCGGCCATGACCACGCTCGGTATGAAATTGAATTCGGGCTTTGCCGGTTCGGGCGCTGGGGCAGGCGCCGGTGCGGGTTCAGGCGCAGGGGCCGGGGCCGGAGCGGCGACGGTTTCGACCAACGCCTCCTGCAGCGCCTTCTCGTCCGAAGCCTGGATGTATTTGCCGCCGGTGTTGTCGGCGAGGCAGGCGATCTGCTTGCCCTCGTCGGCGGTCAGGCCGAAGCCGACGACGTCGGCGGTGAAGTCGACGCCTGACGCTTCCAGTTCCTTGCCCAGCGCGCAAGGGTCGCCGCCGCAGGTCTCAAGCCCGTCGGTGATGAGGACTACGGTCGCCTTGTCCTCGGTGTATTTCAAGGCTTCGGCCGCCTGCTTGACGGCAGCGGTCAGCGGCGTCTTGCCGAGGAATTTCATGCTGTCGGCGGCGGCCGAAATGGCGCTTGCCGAGCCGGCCTGCGGCGGCACGATCAGCTCGATGTCCTCGCAACTGCCTTTCTCGCGGTGGCCATAGGCCATGAAGCCGATCTCGTCGTCGGCGGGGACCGACTGCAGCACGGTCCTGAGCGATTCGCGCGCGATTTCGAGCTTCGGCTTGCCGTCGATCTGGGCCCACATCGAGCCTGAGGCGTCAAGAATGATGATGACCTTGTTCGCGGCAAAGCCGAGCGAAGTCATCGACAAAAGGAGCAGCGCCGCAGCGACGCTCCGCAAAAGTCCCGCCATTGGAATCTCCTTGAGGCCGCCCTCTGATCCGCGCCGGACGCTATTTGACAGCGCGTCCGGACACAAGCCTAGAGCGGTCACGAACGTTTGCAGTGTAACAGGATCGGCGCTGGCCAAGGCCGGTTCCGAAGCTGGCTCAGCACCGTATCAGTAGGTGGTGCGCCGCTCCTCCGAGGGCGGACGGCCGAACTGCAGCCGGTAGCTCTGCGCAAAATAAGAGTGCGAGGTGAAGCCGGTGGCAATGGCCACGTCGAGGATCGGCATGTTGGTCTGGCGCAGCAATTCACGCGCCCGCTCGAGCCTGAGCCGCATATAGTAGCGGCCGGGCGTGACGCTCAAATGGCGCAGGAACAGGCGCTCGACCTGGCGCACCGAAAGGCCCGCCGATTTGGCGAGTTGCACCGCCGACAGGGGCTCGTCGAGATGGTCGGCCATCAGCTCGACGATGCGTCTAAGCTTCTCCGACTTGCCGGTGAGGTCGCGCTCCGGTCCGACGCGTTGGCGGTCGCCGGCGGAGCGGATGCGTTCGTGCTGGAACTGGTTGGCGACGCCATTGGCGAGGTTCGACCCGAAATCGCCGCGCACGATCTCCAGCATCAGATCGATCGAGGTGGTGCCGCCGGCACAGGTGTAGCGCTTGCGGTCGATCTCGAAGACGTTGCCGGTGCAGTTGATGTCGGGAAAGCGCTCGACGAAGCCGGCGCGGTTTTCCCAATGGATGGTGCAGCGATAGCCTTCGAGTTGACCGGCTTCGGCGAGCAGGTAAGAACCGACCGACAGCGCGCCAAGCGCATTGCCGCGCCGGCCCCAGCTGCGCAGCGCAGCCAGCACCTTGCTCTTACCGGGGAATTCGATCGACAGGCCTACCGACACGAACAGGATGTCAACCGGCGGCAGGTCGGCGACGGCATAGTCGATCTTGAGCGGCAAGCCGTTGGAGGCCATGACCGAATCGCCGTCGGCTGAGACCGTCGTCCAGCCGTAGAAATCGCGGCCGAGCAGGCGGTTGGCCGAGCGGAAAGTGTCGATCGCCGCGGCCAGCGAAAACATCGAAAACTTGTCGACCAGCAGGAACGCGAATTGCCGGCCGCCCTGAACGGGATCATCCATGACCGGCCGTTCTACAGGAACACTGGGGTTCGGCAAAGAAGCTGCTTTCTGGGTCAGAAGGAAGGCCGCTTCAAGCCGGCCGCAAGATAGGCTGAGGCTAACGTATTGGCCATCAGCATGGCAATGGTCATCGGGCCGACACCGCCCGGCACAGGGGTGATGGCGCCGGCGGCCTGCGACGCCTCGGCATAGGCGACGTCGCCGACGAGGCGGCTCTTGCCCTCGCCCTTCTCGGGTGCGGCGATTCGGTTGATTCCGACATCGATTACGGTGGCACCCGGCTTGACCCAGTCGCCTTTGACCATTTCGGGCCGGCCGACGGCAGCCACCAGAATATCGGCGGTGCGGGCCAGCGCCGGCAGGTCCTTGGTGCGGCTATGGGCAATGGTGACGGTGCAGTTGGCGGCCAGGAGTAAATTGGCCATCGGCTTGCCGACAATGTTGGAGCGGCCGACGACGACCGCATTGAGGCCGGAAAGATCCTTGCCGCGCACGCGTTCGATCAGCAGCATGGAACCCGCCGGCGTGCAGGGTACGAAGGCGGTTTCGAGTTCGCCGGTGCCGAGCTTGCCGACATTGATGAAATGGAAGCCGTCGACATCCTTTTGCGGCGCGATGGCCTGGATGATCTTGCCGGCATCGATATGGGCGGGAAGCGGCAGCTGAACCAGAATGCCGTTGACGGCCGGATCGGCATTGAGCTCGCCGATGATCTTGAGCAGCGCCTCCTCGGACGTGTCGGCCGGCAGCGTGTGCTGCAGCGAATGAAAGCCGCATTCCTTGGCGGTGCGCGACTTGGAGGCGACATAGACCTGGCTCGCCGGGTCCTCGCCGACGATAACCACCGCCAGGCCGGGCTTGGTGTTGCCCTTGGCGATCAGGTCCTCGGTCAAGGCCTTGACCCTCTGAACCACCTCTCCGGCGACGCTCTTTCCGTCAATCACTTCGGCCATGAACCATCCTCGACATCATTCCAGCCAAGGCGCGGCGCGCCCTGAACGTTGTTTCGTGCATGTCGTTGTTTCAAACGTCGCGCCCATTCGGGTCAAGCCCGTCGGCAGCGCTTTTTGAGCGCCATGCTGCGCGGCATTTTCACGAAATTTGGCCCAGGCAATCCCGTCAAAGCGCCGTCAGATGCCGCTAACTCGAAACCCGCAGCTTTTATTCCGTGCTGACGGGCTCAGAAATAGCGGCGGCGCGAACGGTTTTCGGTGAGCTCGCGGACTGCCTCGCGAAATTCGCGCAGACCGGCGCGGATATCGTCGATTTCTGCCTGCTGGTCGTCCGACGCCGCCTCGGCCGGCTGCGGAGAAGACCACCTCTCGGGCGCTGCCTGCATTGGCTGCTCCGAATAGAGGTAGTCGGCCGGTCGACCGGGCTGCGTGTAGCCGGCACGCTGCCCATAGGGATAGGCGTCCGGACCCTCTTGCCGGAAGTCCGGCTGGTAGTAGCCGGCGGGCTCCTGCACCGGCCTTGCATCTTCGGCGGCTGGTTGGGCGCGGGACGTCTTGACGGGCCGTTCTCCTGACGTCACGCTGCCTGGTATGGCTTTGCGCATCGCCGAGAACAGGCCACCGAACAGACCTGGGCCGCGGGCGGGAGTGGCCTCGACCGGCAACACCGGAGGTGCTGGAGGCGGCGGAGACACAGGCAGCGGCGCGCGATAGACCTTGTCTTCGACAGGGGGCCGGCGTTCGTCCATCCTGCCGCGCGAACGCGAGCCAGCGGCGTCGCGCAGGCTTGCAAAGGCGCCGCGCATCGCACCGAGACCGACGCCGGAAGCAAGGCCGAGCAGCAGGCCGGCCAGCGCTATTACGGCCCGCGACGGTCCGATGGATTCGAGTGGCGGTTGCGCGGGGGTCATCAGATTGATGTTGGTGGTGTTGATGTTTTGCTGTTCGCCGGTCTCCTTGGCGCGCAGAAGGTATTGTTCATAGACGTTGCGCTTGGCGGTGGCATCGCGCTCCAGTTCGCGCAGGCTGACCAGGTCGCTGTTGACGTCGCCGCTCTGGACCTTTGCCTGCGCTAGGCGGGAAGCGAGATCCTGCTCGAGTTGAACCGAGCGCTTCAAGTCGACCTGTAGCGACGACGCGATGCGGCGCAGTTCGCCTGCGATGCGCTCGCGTGATCCGTCGAGCTGGGCGTTGAGCGCCTGGTATTCGGGATGACGCGGCCCCAGCCGCACGGCGGCACGGTCGGCCTCCTGCTTCAACGCTGCGTATTGCGCGCGCAGTTCGCTCATCGTGTTGGAATTGATTTCTTCCGGCAAAGTGCCGTTGATGACCGAGTTGACGTCCAGCGAACGTGCCGACGCCGCCCGGGCGTTGAGTTCCAGCGTGCGGGCACGGGCGACGGAGAGCTGCTCGTTGAGCTTCAGCATCTGGTCGTCGCTGATCAGATGGCCCTGCGCGTCGACGAGATCATGCGTGGCCCTGAAATCCTCGACCTTGCGCTCGGCCGTCTCGACATCCTTACGCAGGTCATCGAGCTTGGCCGTCAGTTGGTCCGTCGCGCGTCCGGCCATCCCGAACTGGTATTGGGCCGCCTCCTGCTGGAATACGTTCCTCGTCGTGTTGGCGATCTCCGCCGACTTGTCGGCACTTTGGGTGGTGGCGCTGATGGAAACGACAAAGCTCTTGCCGCTGCGCTCGACCGACAGGCTCTTGGCCAGATTGCCGACCGCCAGCGCCTGGCGGCGCACTTCACCGGCACCGCCAGGTCCATCCTGGCGCGACAGGATCGAACGGATGAGCGACATGACGCCGAGGCCGCCGGAGCCCTGTCCGTTGAACTCCGGATCGTCGACAAGATTTAGATCGGCGACGACCTTGTCGAGGACTTTGCCTGATGTCACCATCTTGATACGGGTTTCGACGACGGCCAGCGCCGCGTCGGGCTGCCCGACCGGTTGGGTGAGATCGTTGTCGGAAAGCTTCAGGTCGCCTGGCTCGATGACCATTTGGGTTGTGGCTTCGTATTTCTTCGGCGTCGAAACGGCAACGGCAACGCCAAGCACCGTTCCCAGTATCGTCGTCGAGACGATCAGCAGCTTGGATCGGGTGATGCCGCGGATGACCTGTAGCGGATCGATCAGCGGCTTCCATTCCTGATCGTCGCCATCCCGCCGCTGCTCGTCGGCATAACGGGGCTCGTAGGCGGCGCGAGAGCGATCGAAACCCCGGGCAGGCTCCTGACGCCGAACAGGCTCTTCGGCCGCACCGGCTCTCGGATAGCGGACAGCTTCGTCTGCTTGAGACCATGTGCTGGCCGCCGAAACTGATTCGCCGGCGGCCTGGAACTGCGGCGGCCCGGGCGGTGACGCTGGCGCGGGGTTCGACTGCGCCTCGCGTTGCGAGCGGGCGATCCGGTGACGCGTGGCGGCGTCCTCGCGCCATGACGGGTCGGCCCGGTCGCCGATGGAGACCGGCGACGCATCCGCCGCCTCGTCGCCGCGCACAGCTCTGCCGAGCGCCAAGAGGGAGCGCTCGCGCCTCCAGTCTTCACGGTTTTCCCTGTCGACCATTGTCTCGAAACTTTACCCTTGGCGGCTTGGGAGCGGCGGTCGGCCAATCGTTAAGCCACGCTAAACAGGCATGGGAAACAAAAGGTTAATTTCCTTGATCCGAAGCCGAAGTTTTCTGGCTTCTGCCGCGCATTGTCGAGGGCGTAAAAGGGTGGCCAGAACCGCACGTTAAACTTTCCGGCCTATGGCTTTCCTCGACATGATGCAGGCTAGCGACACACCGCAAAGGCGGACACTCGCCCGGATCGGTACCTTCGTGGCCGAACGACGGGGGCTGGTCCGCGACTATCTCTCGGCGATCAGCGGCGCAGGCGGGCGGCTGGTGTTCTCGCTCGCATATTTCATCGCACTCGCCAACACGCTTTCGATCGCCGAATTCGGCATGTTCGCCACCGCCTCGGCGGCCGGCGTCATGCTGTCGCGGATCCTCGCCTTCGGCTTCATCTCGGCGCTCTATCGCACTGCCACGATCCGTCCCAACCTGATCGGCACCTTCACCGCCGGCTTCCTGCTGCTTGGCGCCTCGTCCTTGCCGTTGCTGGCGGCGGCCTCCTACGGCGTCTACCTGATCTTCTTCGCCAGCACCGTGCCGCTGGCCGTCTTTGCCGCAATCGTCTTTGCCGAATCGCTTTTGTGGCGGCCGGTCGAGGTGGTGCTGATCGTCAACAACGGGCTCGGCAAATTCGGCCGCGCCGCCGTGCTGTCGATCGTGACCACGGCGTTCCGCGCGCTCGGCGCGGTGCTGTTCATGCTGTCGGGGCAGCACAGCGTCTGGATCTGGTCGTTGTTCTACATCGGCGCCAACGCCGCCTCGCTGCTGCTCGCCTTCGGCTTCTACTATCCACGCCAGCGGCTCAGGCTGCGCACCGAGCTCTATCTCAGGCGGCTTGCCGATTCGATCTATGTCGCCGGCGCCGAAGTGCTGTTCTACCTGCAGTCGGAATTCGACAAGCTGCTCGTGCTGGCGATCGGCGGGCCGCATCTGGCCGGCATCTATGCCATCATCATGCGACTGGTCGACCTGACCGCAATCCCGATCCGCACCTTCTCGATGATGCTGGTCCAGCGGATGATGCGGGCGCCGGAACTGTTGGCACGGCTAAGGATCAAAAGCGGCATCGAAGCCGGCGTGTTCCTGGTGTCGACTTTGGCGCTGGCGGCACTCGGCATCGTGCTGCATTTCTTCCCCAATGCGCTGGGCCGGAACGTCGCCGAAGCAGCACCGCTAGTGGCATTGGCAATCGGCGTGCCGGGATTGCGCAACCTGGTCGAATACCAGGCCGAGCTTCTGTTCGCGCGCGGCCAGACCGCGATCCGGGCGCTCAATCTCGGCCTGCTGGCCGGGCTGAAGGCGATGCTGTTGACCTATGTGCTGACCACGATCGCCGACACGCCCACTCTGGTGCTGTCGCTCAATGTCGTCTTCCTGCTGCTCTATCTCGCCTCGGCGCTGCTGACCTATTCGGCGCTGCGCAAGCCGGCGAAAGCTATCTAATCCAGCCCGATCAGACGGCGGATGCGGCCGATATCGGTGCCGATGAAAGATTGCATGCCGATCGCCACCTGCCCCGGCGCCATGGTGGCGACGAAGCTTCGGAATTCGTCATCCGACAGCGCCTCGCCGGTCCAGTGCACGCGGCAGAATTCTTCCGAGCCGTGGAAATGGCCGGCGCCTTGCAGCACATCGTCGACATAGCGGCCATAGATCATGCATTCGGAGAATCGGCGCACGGAGCCGATGACCTCGATCCAGTTGCGGCCGTGGACCTTCTCGATCTCGGCGCACATCGCTATCACCGTCTGCCGACGCCAGGCGATCAGGGTCGAAATATAATCATGCGTCGAAACCGTGGATGGATCTATGCCAAGCGCCAAGGCCGCATTGCGCGACCAGATGCGATGCTCGTCGTGACCCTCGCTCGACAGCACGCCATCGCGCCGGAACAGCCGCACCTTGCCGTCGCGCCAGAAGGCGCTCAGATCGAACGGTTTGACGAACGCGACGTCGGAATCGCAGAAGACCAGCACGTCTTCCCCCGCATACGCAGCGATGGCGATGCGACGCAGCTGCTGCACATGCCAGCCGCGCAGCGGCTGGGTCTTGAAACTGAGCCAGATGCGGCGGCGAAACAGGCTCACCGGATCGTCGAAGACGCGCAGCCAGCGCGGCAGCAGATCGCGTTCGTCGACGACAGTGCGGCGGCTGCTTTCCAATTGGCGAAACAGCGCCACGTCGCGATGCTCAACCAGTATGTAGTGATGCGCCACGCCGGAGACATGACGATCAAGGGTTTCGCACAACAGGCGGCAGCGCTGGAAATCCGGCGCATAGCTGGCGGTCACCACCGCCGCTGCCGGCGTCTGCGGCAGGACATCCAGGTCGACGGCAGGGCTCGGCACAAAGCGGCTGTTCACCGCAGCTCTCCAACAGGCTTCGTCCGATGCGAGAATTTCTGCCTGACGACACGCCACAGGAACACCGGATTGCCGACGACGTAGCGGCGCCACAGCCGGCCCGGCTCGATGCACAGGCGAAACAGCCATTCGAGCCTCAGCTGGCGCATCCAGAGCGGCGCCCGCGGCACCGAGCCGGAGAGGAAATCAAGCAGCGCACCGACGGCAATCGGCAGCGTACAGTGGCGAGCATCGATATGGCGGGCAATCCACAATTCCTGGCGCGGCACACCCATGGCGACAAGCAGCACGTCAGGCCGCAACGCCTCGATGCGGTCGACGATTGCCTGCTCTTCGGCGGGCGAGAAATAGCCGTCATGGATGACGACGAATTTGTGCTGCACGGCCAGCGCAGCCAGCTTGACCGACGCCGCCTCGGCGTTGGTGCGGGTGGCGCCGAGCAGCCCGACGGTCAGCGGCCTTGCCGATGCCTGCAGAAAGGCCGGAATGAAATCGGTGCCGTTGAGATTGTCGGGGAATGGCGCGCCGTAGAGCAGCTTTGCCGCCAGATCGACGCCGACACCGTCGGGCAGGATGAGGAAGTCATCGAGCGCTTCGGCAAAGACCGGATCGGTATAGGCGATGTTGGCATTGTGAGCGTTGAGAAAACTGACCTTGGTGAAGCGCCGCTCGGCAATCAGCCTAGCCAGCAGCGCGATTGCGTCATCCCAGCGGATGGCGAGGACCGAAATGCCGAGGATCGTCTTCAGCGTCTCGAGCCCCAGGGCGGCGCGGGCGGTGTGCATGTTCATGCAAACACCTCCTGCCCGACCGGCCCGAGCCTTTCCAGGCCTAGCCTGATGGCGGCATCGAGCGCGTTCATTTGACTGCGATGGAAGGCGCTGCCGTCTACATCCCTGACATCAGCCGCCGCCGCTTCCAGCGCGCGGGCGAAGGCAGCCGGATCGTCTGACACCACGCAATTGGCCGGGCGATGGTCGATGCCGCGCAGCGAGCGGCTGGTGGCGACCGACGGCAGGCCAAGCTCGAAGGTTTCGATGGTCTTGAGCTGCACGCCGCTGCCGGCCGTGCTGATCAGCGGAATGACGGCGGCGCCACGCACGACAGCCTGCGCGTCGGGCACCCGGCCGACGAATTCGACACCGGGATGCGCAGAGCTGATATCCGACGGCATGTTGCCGGCGATCCTGATGCGAAAATCTCGACTGAGATGCGGCACGACCTGTTCCAGGAACCAGTCGAGGCCGATGCGGTTCGGCTGCCACGTCCAGGTGCCGATCAGCGCGGCGTCGCAATCGACGCGGCGCGGCTTTACCGGCTTCGGCGCCGTGGCAGTGGTCACCAGCGGCAGCACCGCCGAGCGCTCGTCGGAGGCAACGCCGAGTGCGGCGCGGTCCTCCTCGGCCAGCGTGAAGACGAAGCGGGCCTGGCGGCAGAGCCGCTCCTCCATAATCTTGAGAAGCCTCGCCTCGCGGGCAAACAGCAGGCGCTGGAAGCGGCTGTTTGCAGCCGCCGCATTCTCCCTCGCCGAAGCATGTTCGACATTGTGGGCGACGAAGATCGAGGGACGGTCGGCAAACAGTTTTTCAAAGGCGCCGGCGAACTGCACGGAATTCAGGACATAGCCGTCGAAAGGACCGGCGCGCTCGATGGCGGCGTCGACTTCGCTGTCGGAAACCGCGCGCAGTTTGACGGAAGCGAAGGTGAGCCCTGACAGCATCGCCTTGCCGAGCCAGGCGAGCTTCTGCCGCGCCGAGGCGCTTTCCGTGCGCACGTCGACGGCGCCGAGCACGATGGTGTTTACGGGGTCGCTGGGCGCCTTGCCCGGCCAGATGAAGCCGATGACGGTGACGCGCACGCCGGCGCGCCGCAAGGCGGCGATGATCGCAGCATTGGCGATCTCATAGCCCGAGGCGAGTGCGCCGTCGGGCACGATCGATGTGGCGAACAGCAGATGCATCTCACCTATCCAGGCGCCAGCCACTAGCAAAGCTGGGTGAACCCTTGATTAAGTCACACGACGCAACGGTTGAAAGGCGCGGATCGGCCGGCGCCGCTGCGAAAGTTGATTAACGAAACGTTATCATCGCAATGCTATCGAAAACCAGATTTAATACTTGCGGCTGGAAACGGATGATCCCTTTGCCATCGGATGGTTCGGTATCGATCGCGGGACGTTCTCCGGGGCTCACCGCTGAGACCATCGAAGCCGTCGTCACGCTGCCGACATTCAAGCGGCCAGGGCTGCTCCTGGAAACGCTGGCGTCGCTGAAGGCGCAAAAGACCGCGAGGCGTTTCGCCGTCATCGTCATCGAGAACGAAGCCGAGGCTCGTGAGGGCGCCAAGGCGGCGCTGCCGCTGTTTGCGCGCGGCGATATGACGGGAATGGTCATCATCGCGCATGAGCGCGGCAATTGCAGCGCCTACAATGCCGGCTGGCAGACGGCGATCCTGCATTTTCCCGGCTTCCGCCACCTGCTTGTCATCGACGACGATGAGATCGCCGAGGCCGACTGGCTGGAGTGGATGTGCAAGGCGTCTGAGACGCTTGGCGCCGACATTGTCGGCGGGCCGCAAGTGCCGGTGTTTGCCGATCCGGCTCACGCGAAATGGGCCGAGCACCCCGTGTTTGCGCCGCCCTATCGCGAGACCGGGCGCGTCGCCGCACTCTATTCCTCGGGCAATCTTCTGGTCGGGCGCAACGTGCTGACCGCCATGGGGCCGCCCTTCCTCGACCTCCGCTTCAACTTTATGGGCGGCGGCGATTCCGACTTCCTCAGCCGTTCCGCGCAGAAAGGTTTCGTGCTTGGCTGGTGCGCCGAGGCCAAGGTGCGCGAAGGCGTTCCGGCCAGGCGCATCGAGGCCGACTGGATCCGTGCCCGCAGCTTGCGCAACGGGGTGATCTCGACCTTGGTCGAGAAGAAGAAGCGCGCCGGCACACCGTTGGCCGGCGTCAAGGTGTTTGCTAAAAGTCTGGCGCTGCTTGCCGCTTCGCCGCTGCGTGGTGCGGTCAAGCTGGCGCGGACAGGTTCCCTGTCGACGGCGCTTTATCCCGTCTATGTCGCGCTCGGCCGCGTGCTTGCCGAATTCGGATACGCCAATGAGCAATACAGGCAGCCTGAGAAGAACTGACGAGCTGCTGCCGGGCGGCATCGTCACCCGCGACGGCGTGGCGACGGCGATTGCCGCGCTGTTGTTTGCCGTCATCATCGTGTCGTTCCGGCCGTTTCAGCCGGCGGGTGCTGAACTGACCGGCGATGGCGGCGACATCGTCAACCAGGTCGGCTTCAGTTCACTCGGCGCCATTTCGATCGTCTCACTGCTGACGTTCGCCGACCCCAAGGTGCTGCGCTCGCTGCTCAGCCCGTCCTGGATCCTGATGCTCGGCTTTTTCATGCTTTCGGTCATCAACGCGACCGACCCGTCCTCGGCGATGCGCGCGGCCTTCTTCACACTGCTCGGCATTTTGACGATAGCGACGATCCTGGTGTTGCCTCGCGACGCCGACAGTTTTTCGAAAGTCATTATCTTCACCGCCATCGTCGTCATCGGCCTGTCCTATATCGGCCTCATCGCCTTTCCGCATGAGGCGCTGCACACGGCCGACTCGCAGGAGCCTGAACATGCCGGCCTGTGGCGCGGCGTCTTCGCCCACAAGAACATCGCCGGGCCGATCATGGCCTGCTTCAGCTTTGCCGGCCTCTATCTCTTTCGGCGCGGGCAGCGGTTCTGGGGCGTGGCGATCTTCGGCGCGGCGATGGTCTTCATGCTGCACACCGGTTCCAAGACCACGGCAGGGCTGGTGCCGTTCTCGATCCTGATCGTGGTGCTGCCGGGGCTGATCGGCATGCGGTTCGGCACGCCGATCCTGTTTGCGCTGGCGATTATTGCCACGGCGGTCGGCACGCTGGGCATCGTCTTCATCCCGCCGGTCAAGGAGCTGGCGGCGATCTATTTCCCTGACCTCACCTATACAGGCCGCACCACGCTGTGGGAGTTCTCGGGCGAGATGCTGGCGAAAAAGCCGTGGACCGGCTACGGCTATGAGAGCTTCTGGGGAACACCGCTGCTGCTCAGCCAGGACCAGCCTTTCGACCGGCCCTGGGACATCCGGACAATCGTGCACGGCCATGACGGCTATCTCGACATTGCAGTGCTGATGGGCATCCCGGCGCTCTGCGTTGCCGTCTACACCTTCCTGATCGCACCGCTGCGCGATTACATGCGGATCCCGCCGCGCAAGGAGAACATCTATCTCGGTGACTTCTTCATGATGGTGGTGCTGTTCACGGCGCTGAACGCTTTCCTCGAAAGCTTCTTCTTCCATCGCGGCGACCCGGTCTGGCTGTTCTTCGTGCTCGGCGTGCTTGGCCTGCGGCAAGTGTCGCTGCGGCCGATCGCAGTGCGCCGACGCTCCTGATCCCCTCGGCCTGATCTCCTCGGTCTGATCGGGCTGGCCTGATCCGTGCACCCCTGAGGGGCTTTCCCGCCCGGCTGCGAGCGTCTAAGGAGAACCTTCTCGGAGGGCTCTCAATGACGATCAGGCTTGTACTCGCCGGCTGCGGCAATATGGGGTACGCCATGCTTGCCGGCTGGCTGAAATCCGGCAAGCTTGCGCCGCAAGCCGTGTTCGTGGTCGAGCCCAATGCGGACCTGCGCAAACGCGCCGAGCACCTCGGTTGCAGTGCCGCCGCGGACGCGAACGGCATCCCCGCCGGCGCTGAGCCCGACCTCGTCGTCATCGCCGTGAAGCCGCAAGTCATCCGCGACGTCACCGCTGCCTACAAGCGTTTCGCCGATGGCAGGACCACCTTCGTCAGCATCGCTGCAGGTACGCCGGTCGCTACGTTCGAGCATATCCTCGGCCATCTCGCACCCATCATCCGCTGCATGCCGAACACGCCGGCGGCGATCGGCAAGGGCATGATGGTGGTTTATTCCAATCCACTGGTTACCGATGATGTCAGGCGTTTCGTTGCCGAGCTGCTGTCGGCGAGCGGTGTGGTGACGACGATCGACAACGAGAACCTGATGGATGCGGTGACGGCCGTTTCGGGGTCCGGTCCGGCCTACATCTTCCATTTCATCGAAGCGCTGACGGTTGCCGCCGAAAAGGCCGGGCTGCCGACCGAGACCGCCAGGCTGCTGGCCATGCAGACCGTCTATGGCGCCGCCGCGCTCGCCGCCGAAAGCGGCGAGGAGCCCGGCGTGCTGCGCCAGCAGGTCACCAGCCCCAACGGCACGACTGCCGCGGCACTTGCCGTGTTGATGGGTGAGGAGCGACTGACAAAACTGCTGACCGAAGCGGTGGAAGCCGCGCGGTTACGGTCGATTGAACTCGGGAAGTAGACTTCAGCCGCCGTACAGCATCTCGTCCTGCAACTTGCGCAGGGCGAACAGCTTGGTCGTCCGGTCAGGCGTGGCATTGTCGGCGGTCAGCAGCTCGCCTTTCCTGACCGGCTTCAGCACCTTGCCGCCTTCGAGCAGGCCGACCGGTACGGCGCGACTGCCGCGCGCATCTTCTACGGTCATGGTCCAGGACCGGTAACAGGTTTCGCCGATGGCATCGAAGGTCTCGCCGGCGGCGAGATCGCGCTTGGCGACCGCGCAGACTTCGGCGACGGGCTTCGGCAGCGGCACCATGTCGGGCCGGCCGTAGAGCATGATGCGGGCCGCGGTCAGCGGCACTTCCAGCGACGTCAGATGATAGGGCCTAAAGAAGCTGTAATAGGGACCGTGACCGATATGCAGATCGTCCATGCGCTCGACGATGCGTGGATGCGTCGCCTCGACGATGACGAAGACGCCGGGCGCCACGCCCTTGCCGATCGTGTAGTCGACCACGCCCTTCTTTGACAGGATACCGCCATCGACGCCCGGTATCAGTACCTTGGCCAACTGGTCACGGTCGGCCTTCGGGCCGTGCATGCCGGGCACATCGGGCACCAGGCCGGTGGCGTTGGCGATGGCGCACATCTCGACCATGGTTTTCGAACCGTCGACGAACTCGACCAGCATGCGTGGGTTCATGTTGCGGCGGATCGCTTCCTCGCGATAGTCGTCCGGCGCCGCGTCGTGGTTGAGCGGGTTGTTCTTGCCCTTGCCGGCGGAGACGATGGTGTAGCCGAGCGCCGAAGCGAACTCGATCAGCTCCATGCAGCTCGACGGTTCGTCGCCGGCGCCGACCGAATAAACGACGCCGAGCCGATCCGCCTGCTGCTTGAGATAACAGCCAATGGTGACGTCGGCCTCGACATTCATCATCACCAGGTGCTTGCCGTGTTCCATCGCCTTCAGGTCGAAATCGGCGGCGACTCCGGGTTTTCCGGTGGCGTCGATGACAACGTCGATGAGCGGATTGGTGACCAGCATCTCGTTCGAGGTGATGGCGATTTTTCCGGCCTCGATCGCTGCGGTGACCTTCGACGCGGCGTCGGCCTCGACCGCCATGGCCTCATCGCCATAGGCGATGCGGATAGCGTCGCGGGCTGTATGCGGACGGCGGGTGGAAATCGCCGAGACCGAGATGCCTGGCATCAGCATGCCTTGCGTGACCAGGTCGGTGCCCATCTCGCCGGAGCCGATGACGCCGATGCGCACCGGGCGGCCTTCGGCGGCGCGCCTGGCGAGATCGCGGGCCAGTCCGGTCAGGGCGACATTGGTCATGCAGAAATCCGTGGTTATTGATTTGCAGGCGGGAATAGCAGGGAACGGCCCTGCTTTGCCAACGAAACCGGAGGACAGCGGCAATTTCTCCGACAATAAGGTCTGCCGAGCGTGCTCCCCTCGTCGCAGACGCCGGATGAGCAGGTACCGCGTCAAACCACTCTGACGTAGCTGGTCATGCCGGTTTTCTGGTGCTCGATGATGTGGCAGTGCAGCAGCCAGTCGCCCGGATTGTCGGCGACGAAGCCGAGTTGCACCTTCTCATTGGGCTGGATGAGATAGGTGTCGGAGATGACAGGCTGAACCTGGCGCGTCGAGGACGACAGCACCTTGAAGCTCATGCCATGCAGATGGATCGGATGCGATTGCGGCGTCAGATTTTCCATATCGACGACATAGCTTTTGCCGAGTTTCAGTTCGGCCAAGGGTGCTGTCGGATCCGGCGTATCGCCCGGCCAAGGCACCTTGTTGATCGCCCAGAAGGAGTAGCCAAGCGTGCCGCATATGCTGTCGCTCGGCACATTTTCTGCCGTGGCACTGAGCGACAAGGCAATGTGCTGAGCGCTACCTAGATCGACCTCCGCAATCGGATTGACCTCCAGCGGTGCCAGGTCGCGCACATCACGTTTGAGAGAACTTCCTGTCGCCCGCAAGGTGGCCAGGGTTTTCGGCTTGGTGCCCCTGACATCGCCCAGGCTGACGATCGCGCCCTCCTGGTCGGGCATGCGGATGGCGAGTTCCATGCGCTGCCCCGGTCCAAGCAGCAAGGCATCGGGCGCAAAACGCTGCGGCACCGGATTGCCGTCGAGCGCGATGACCGCCGATACCGCGCCCTCGACCCGAAAGGCGTAGATGCGGGTGACATCGGTGATCGCGACCCGCAGCCGAACCAGCCCGCCGGCCGGCGCGTCGAATTGCGGCTGGTCGAGCCAGTTGGCGGTGCGCACCGTGCCATAGGTGCCGGTCTTTGCGGCATCGCGCGGCCGAAACTGCTGGATGAACTGAGCGTCGTCGCCGAGACGCCAGTCACGCAGATTGACCACCGCTTCGGCGTCGAATGCCGGATCGCCGGGGTTTTCGACCACGATCACGCCGGTCAGGCCATGGCCCATCTGCTCCAGCGTGTTGCAATGCGGGTGATACCAGAAAGTGCCGGCGTCGGGCGGGGTGAAGGCGTAGTCGAAATGATCGCCGGCATAGACGTAAGGCTGAACCAGGAAGGGGACGCCGTCCATCTTGTTTGGGACGCGGATGCCGTGCCAGTGGATCGTCGTCGGATCGTCGATGCCGTTGACAAGGCGTGCCGCGAAAGGTTCGCCCTTTTTCATCCGCAGCACCAGCGGCATTCCAGCTTCGCCATACGTCAGCACATCGCGGGTCTGGTCGACATCCATGAGCTTAGCCTGGATCTTTGCCGTCTTGAGCACCACAGGTTCCGGGCTGGCCGCGGCCCAGCCGCCGAGCCTGGCCATGGCTGCGAGCCCAACGCCGCTCGCCCCGGCAGCCGCGGCCGTTTTCAAAAGCCCGCGGCGGGTGAGTACGGTCATAAGGCGCTCCGACTGAAACACTGCGCATGACCTAGACTGGGACGGCGACCGGCGCAAATGCGGATATTGGCATATCGCATCTCGGTCATACCATGGCGAGCGATGACATTTGCTTGCGCACCATTGTGAACGCCGGCGTGGCCACCCCCTTCATCCGCACCCGATGCGCGGCTCGGGTCTCAATGCAATTCGGCCACCAACGCCTGCGCTTCGGCGAGGTTCTTTTCGGAGCCGGCGGCGAGATCAGCCATCTTCTGCTCGCGGAAGATGACGAGCGCGTCCTGACAGGCGGAGATGGCTTCCTCGGCAAGCGCCTTGTCCTTGCGGGCGGCGCCGAGATCGACCAGCACGTCGCACAGACTGTCCTGCGTGAAGGCGACAGCCGGCACAGCCTTGATCTTCTTTTGCACCACGATCGCCTCGCGCAGGATCATCGAGCGATGAGACGTCGGCATCGATGGGGACCAGATAACTCTCGCCGCCGGCTTCGATGCCGTGGCCCGAATAATAGATGATGGCGACATCGGCGCCCTCGGCGTCATCGACGAAGCCTTCGAGATCGCGCCGCAATTTCCGCGCGTCGCGATTGGTGGCGACATCGGTCTCGAAGCCGAGCTTGTCGAGCATCTCCTCGATGGCGCGGGCGTCGTTGTCCGGATTGGGCAGTTTGCCGACATGTTCATAGTCGGACTGGCCGATGACGAGCGCCACGCCTTCAGAGCCTTCGGCTCTTCAGCCAGCGCAGGGAGAAGTGTGCACAGGCACAGCAGCAGTGCCGCGGTTATCGCCGCGCACGTGCGCCCCATCGCACCTGCTGTTCGCCCAAAAAACATCCTCTAGCCCCAAACCCGGCGATATCTTCCTAAGGCGAGATGGCATCATGATGGCCGGCCCGTGGCAAGTCCTTGGGCGGGCTGTGTTCTTGTCGTGGGTAATGCGCACGGCGCTGGCTGGCTTTCGGCTTACGACCCGGTACTGTTCAGCATGGCCGGCGGATACTGCAATTCCGGCCCGGCGGTTCTTCAGGGAGGTTTGCGATGACGACGGATTACACCCCGAAATTCGACCTTGCCGGCAAGGTGGTGCTGGTCACCGGCGCCTCGCGTGGCATCGGCCGCGCCTGCGCATTGGCCTGCGCCGGCTCGGGCGCCGACATGATCGTGGGCCTCCGCAGCAAGGCCGACGGGGCGGAACTCACTGCCGAGATCGAGCGTATCGGCCGGCGAGCGCTGGCGGTGGAAATGGACCTGACCGATCTCGCCACGGTGCGAAAGGCTGTTGCCGAGGCGCATGCCGCTTTCGGCCGCATCGATGTCCTGGTCAACAATGTCGGGCTCGGGCCGGAAAACCTGGCCGAGAATGTCACCGAGGACGATTTCGACTTGACTGTGAACGTCAACCTCAAGGGCACGTTCTTCACCACCCAGGCGGTGGCCAAGCTGATGATTGCGCAGAAAGGCGGGCGCATCATCAACATCAGCTCGCAGGCCGGCACGGTGACGCTGAAGGGCGAAGCCATCTACTGCATGAGCAAGGCGGCGATAAACCATCTGACCCGCTGCCTGGCCGCGGAATGGGCGCAGCACGGCATCGCCGTCAACAGCGTGGCGCCGACCTTCATCTGGACTGACGGCACGCGGCCCTCGCTGGCCGAGCCGGATTTCCACGCCCATGTGCTGGGCCACATCCCGCTCGGGCGCATCGGCGACCCGATCGACGTCGCCGGAACCGTGGTGTTCCTGGCCTCGCCGGCGGCATCGCTGATCACGGGCGCCAACATTCTGGTCGATGGCGGCTGGTCGATAGCGTAGAGCGCCCGACGTCAAAAGCGCCGCCGGCGCGCCGGCCGAATGGATGGCGCCATTGGGGACGGCGACCAGACCCACAGCTGAGAAGCGGCCTTCGCGCCGGTTCTATCTGTTCGGCATCGTCGAACGCAGAAGCGTCTGCATATGCACCGGAAGGTCAAGTTCGCCGCGTGCCTCTATCTCCAGGAGATATCGAGCCTTGGCCAGGCGATCGCCTTCTTCAACCGCGGGATAGGCGCAGATGGCCAGCAACGCGTTCTCCTCATCCCGGCTCGCTCTTTCACGGTCGGAGCGGTTAGCGCGCACGTCGCGAACGACCTTGCCGAACGCGACGTAAGCTGCTTGGTGGGTATCGATCAGCTCTTGCGGGTGATTGGACGACTGCTGGCTTTGTGGCGATGGCGTTGCGACGGCGGCTCTCGCCACAATGGTCGACGTGACAACGGCGCCACCGGATTGAAACAGCAAGGCGCGGCGATTGATCCTGGACGTGACACTATCTCCTCTTCACGCAATGGCAGGCGCAATGTGGTGCGGCGAGCACCATCGGCACCGTAACACGACGGTCTGCGCGTTTTTGTCAGGATGATGAAATGGCCACGCGGCGCTGAGGCCGTTGGGCTGCTCGCCTCGGGTTGCATGACCTCCGGCGCCACGCGCCAGAGGTCGGAAAAGCGGGAGGTCGGATAATGATCGTCACCTCCGCCGGCCGCGGCGCGGTGTTCCTACTTGATCACGATCGTCGCGTTCGGGATCTTGACGCCGTTGCTGCCCGGGAAGGACGCGCCAAGAAACGCCTTCATGTCATCGATGATGGCGATGACGCGCTGGCGGCTGTCGACAAAGTTGATGTCGTCGGTGGCGGTTGCAAGCTTGGTCGCCGGGTTGATGCAGCCGATCGAAGACAGGAAGCCTCGGCCCGGATGCATGAGGATCCCGACCCGTTTGCCGGTCGGCAGCAACAAAAGGCCGGGGCGCTTGAGCGCCGCCGGGTTGACGTTCGACGTGTAGCCGATCGTCACATATTTGGCGCCGGCCTGGGTGAACACATTATAGATGCCGGCCTCGACACAGCGATTGTTACCTGCAGTGCTGTTGTCGCCTGGACCTTTCGTTTCGGCAGTCACTCCGGAAAGACCGGCGACTTTGACACCGTCATGAAAGACTTCATATTTGCCCACTGTTCTGCGCTTCACGCCTCTGGTCTGCTCACCAGTACGCGTAATCCTCAATTCCCAATTCTTGGCCATTTCACCCTCCCCGCCCTGTTAAAAATCGTTGCTCAAGACATCAATAAATTCGAGCGCGTCGGCAATGATGTGTTGCCGATTGCGATTGCTACACAGAAATGTTGCTTTCGGACTGTGAGTTTGTTCACTCCAGAGCAAGAACTTTTGGCCGCACACCGGCTGGAGCGAAGACATGGCGGCCGGGAGTGACTTTGCGATCGTTGAATACCGGGCCACGAATTCGGATGCGGCACGTCCTGCATGCCGCCGTGCAGGGCTGGGGTCTGTTGTCAGACGGCCTTTATGAAACGAAGCCACCCGGCAGTCTTGTGGCCTGATAGACGTCACGGTCGAATGGCTTTGCCCGACGCTGTCCGGGCCTTTAGTGTTATCCCGCACGAAGCGAAGCGCTGTATGTCACGGGTATGATGTGGATCGCATCCATTTGACCGAAGGTGCGGCCGGCGCCGACGCCAGGCCGTGGAACAGCATCGCCGACAGCCTTGCCGGCGACTGGACGGTCCGCCGTACGATCATCGATTCCGTTGCCGGTGCGACATACAATTTCACCGGCAACGCTGCCGTCACTGCCGATGCATTCACCGAGCGCGGCGTCATGCAAATCGGCGCTCATGCGATGCCGGCGAGCAGGGCCTACCGGCTCGAGCGGCGCGACCATTCGATCCGGATTCTTCGTGCCGACGGCAGCGAATTCATCCTGCTCGAGTCGAAGGCAGTGCAAAGCGTCCAGCATCATTGCGGCGCCGATGTCTATGCCGGGCGCTTCTTGTTTCGCGGCCCGGACGAATGGGCCGAGGCGTGGCGGGTCAAAGGCCCGCGCAAGAATTATGCTAGCTTCAGCCGGTTCCATCGCCTTGATGCCGGGGATGTTGGGCGCGCGAAACCTCTTCCAGGTAATTGATAAAGACCCGGACTTTCGCGGGCAGGAATTTCCGGCTGAGATAAATCGCCGCGAGGCTGAAGCCGGTCATGCTCCATCCTTCCAAGATTGGTACCAGTCGGCCGGTGGCAATATCATCATCGACAATGAATGACAGGCCCAGCACGATGGCGAGGCCTTGAGCGGCAAGCTCGCGCAGGACATCGCCGTTGTTGGCGCGAACGATTGGATTGATGCGCACCGATGTTGCTTGGCCTTGCCGGTCGACCAGATTCCAGCTCTCACCTGTCGATAGAAACCCCGGCTCTGCCGGGGTTTCGCTTAATGGAAAACAGACGGGCCTGCCGCCGTTCGGCTCAGCGGTCGGCTTCAATCGTCTGCGCAAGGCAGCACAGCGGCGGTCAGACCATCTTTGCCATTATCTTGGCCATATCCGCCGCGTCGAACGCTCTCAATGTCTGAGTCCTGATGTTGCCTAGCGATGCGATCGATAAGGCTAGTGCGGTCGCAGCAATGTCGTCGTCGGCTTCGGCAATCGCCACAACATCATGTTGACCAAGCGTCCACAACAGGGTGTGAACCTTGATGCCGTTCTTGTTGGCCATCGCCTTGAAGGCCTCAGCACGTTTCTGAGTATCCTTTATGCTCTTGATACCTTGATCTGTGAAATTCGACAGCAATACGTAATAAGCCATTTGTTCCTCCCATGGTGGGAGCGGGCGGGCACTCACGGCGCGTCCGCCGTCTCCCGGAACTACGATATCACGAGTCAGGTGCGCGAACCACTTGAGGCAAGCAAGGCCATGCCTTGCAAATCAAGGGCTTCAATGATTTCACGGCGATAGGCTGGTGCTGCGAGAGAGGATTGAACTCTCGACCTCTCCCTTACCAAGGGAGTGCTCTACCACTGAGCTACCGCAGCCGCTGATGGCGGGGCTTCTGCCATATCGAACCGTCAAGCGCAAGGCATCTGTGAAAGGCTTTGCCAGACAAGTTTCGCTGACACGGCGGCGCCACAATGCTAGCTATCCCTTCTTAGCCATCTTAGCCATGCCCTGAACGGCAAGCCTGCCAGGCGCGGGTGGGACGGGACGATGAACGACAAGACAATTCCACCGAAAAAGGCCGATCCGGCAAAAAAGGGCGGCACGGACCGCAAGGACCGGCTGGCAGAGCAGTTGCGCGCCAATCTCATGAAGCGCAAGTCGCAGGCGCGTTCGCGGCGCACCGGCGACGCTGACAAGCAGCGCACCGGCGACGCTGACAGGCAGCGTACCGGCGATGCCGACAAGCAGCCGGAAGGGCTGCTGGCTGCTGAAAAAATGCACAAAGACTGACCGATATCGGCCACACTGGGCCGCCACCTTTGGCCAAAGGGGCAGGAAATCCTATTTCTTGAACCAAGCCGGCCAATGGTCTAGACGGGCCGATACTCAAACTGACGAAAACCGGCCTTTCGGGCCGAGGGGACATTCTCTCATGGATCGCATCAGAATTGTCGGCGGCAACAAGCTCGCCGGAAGCATTCCGATTTCGGGCGCGAAAAACGCAGCCCTGCCGCTGATGATCGCGTCGCTGCTCACCGACGACACGCTGACACTGGAAAACGTGCCGCATCTGGCCGATGTCGAGCAGCTGATCCGCATCCTCGGCAACCACGGCGTCGACTATTCGGTCAACGGCCGCCGCGAAAAGCAGAATGAGGGCTATTCGCGCACCATCAATTTCTCGGCCCGCAACATCGTCGACACGACCGCGCCTTACGAGCTGGTGTCGAAGATGCGGGCATCGTTCTGGGTGATCGGCCCGCTGCTGGCCCGCATGGGCGAGGCCAAAGTGTCACTTCCCGGCGGTTGCGCCATCGGCACGCGCCCGGTCGATCTGTTCCTCGAAGGCCTGCAGGCGCTGGGCGCCGACATCGATGTCGACACCGGCTATGTCCTGGCCAAGACCAGGAACGGCCGCCTTGTCGGCAACCGCTATGTCTTCCCGAAAGTCTCCGTCGGCGCCACCCATGTCCTGATGATGGCGGCGGCGCTCGCCAAGGGCGAGACGGTGCTGGAAAACGCCGCCTGCGAGCCCGAGATCGTCAACCTCGCTGAATGCCTCAACGCCATGGGCGCCAAGATCTCCGGCGCTGGCACGCCGACGATCACCATCGATGGCGTCGAATCGCTGTCGGGCGCGCGCGTGCGCGTCATCCCCGACCGCATCGAGACCGGCACCTATGCCATGGCGGTTGCCATGACCGGCGGCGATGTGGTGCTGGAAGGCGCCCGCCCCGAACTGCTGCAGACCGCGCTGGACGTGATTGCCCAGACTGGCACCGAGATCACGCCGACCAATTCGGGCGTCCGCGTCAGGCGCAACGGCGCCGGCATTGCGCCGGTCGACGTGACGACAGCGCCCTTCCCGGCCTTCCCGACCGATCTGCAGGCGCAGTTCATGGGCCTGATGACAATGGCCAAGGGCAAGTCGCGCATCACCGAGACCATTTTCGAAAACCGCTTCATGCACGTCCAGGAACTGGCCCGTCTCGGCGCCCACATCACGCTTTCCGGCCAGACGGCGATCGTCGACGGCGTCGCCAAGCTGAAGGGCGCGCCGGTGATGGCGACCGATTTGCGCGCCTCGGTGTCGCTGGTCATCGCCGGCCTCGCGGCCGAAGGCGAGACGACGGTCAACCGCGTCTACCATCTCGACCGCGGTTTTGAGCGGCTGGAAGAAAAGCTGTCCAACTGCGGCGCGGTGATCGAGCGGATTTCGGCGTAACGACCACAGGGCAGGCGGTTCAGACAAAACAGGGTCTTCCTGTTTGGAATGACCGAAGCTCATGCTGCCGTCATTCCCAATCGGTACCCCAAAACCCGAGGCGCTGGCCTCGGGTTGAGTTTGTGTCGCGGTTGCACGGACCGGAAAGACCGCCTAACAGAGGCTGAAACCAACTTTCAGGTGTGCATTCGGCATGGCGGCCCTCAAACTCATTGCGCTCGACGATCAGGACCTGAGCATTGTCTCGGCCCATGTCCAGGACGCCGTGATGAAGGTTTCGGACCTCGAATACCTGCCGTCGGCCAAGCGTTTCCTGCTGACCATGAACCGCTTCGTCTGGGAGGCGAAATCCGGCCTGTTCAGCCAGCACAATGAGCGGCGCCAGGCGGTTCTGCATTTCGACCGCGTGCTCGGCGCCAAGACCAGCGGCATTGCCCGCGACCGCCCGGCCGAGGTGCTGTCGCTGCTGGCAATCAGCTTTGTCGAGATCAGCAAGCCGGCCGGCATTGTCGAGCTGATCTTTTCCGGCGCCGGCGCCATCATGCTTGATGTCGAGTGTATCGAGGCGCGGCTTGCCGACATAGGCGGCGCCTGGGAAGCCACCTCGCGTCCGGTGCACAGGGGCTAAAGCGCAGCCGATGGCCATCACGCTCCGCCAGTCCGACGCCGGTTTCGAGCAGCGCTTCTCGGCCTTCCTGACCACCAAGCGGGAGGTGTCGGAGGACGTCGACACTGCGGTGCGCGGCATTATCGCGCGGGTGCGTGCCGAGGGCGACGCGGCGCTGATCGACTATACCTTGAAGTTCGACAAGGCCGATTTGAGCCAGCTCGGCATCGCCGTCTCCAAGGACGACATCGCACAGGCCTACAAAGCGGCCGATCTGGAGACCGTCGAGGCGCTGAAATTCGCTCATGACCGCATCCGATCCCATCACGAACGGCAAATGCCCAAGGACGATCGCTATACCGATGCCGCCGGCGTCGAGCTGGGTTCGCGCTGGACGGCGATCGAGGCGGTCGGGCTCTATGTGCCCGGCGGCACGGCAAGCTATCCAAGCTCGGTACTGATGAATGCGGTGCCGGCTAAGGTGGCCGGCGTTGAGCGCATCGTCATCGTCGTGCCGGCGCCGGGCGGCGTCATCAATCCGCTGGTACTGGTGGCGGCCGACATGGCTGGCGTGTCGGAAATCTACCGCGTCGGCGGCGCCCAGGCGATTGCCGCCCTTGCCTATGGCACCGAGACGATCCGGCCGGTCGCCAAGATCGTCGGGCCTGGCAATGCCTATGTTGCCGCCGCCAAGCGCCAGGTGTTCGGCACCGTCGGCATCGACATGATCGCAGGCCCGTCGGAAGTGCTGGTGGTGGCCGATGGCGCCAACGATCCCGACTGGATCGCTGCCGATTTGCTCGCCCAAGCCGAGCACGACGTGTCGGCGCAGTCGATCCTGATCACCGACGATGCCGCCTTCGGCAAAGCCGTTGAACAGGCGGTCGAGCGCCAGTTGCAGAGCCTGCCCCGCGCTGAAACGGCGGCCGCCAGCTGGCGCGATTTCGGTGCGGTGATCCTGGTGGAGACCATCGAGGCGTCCCTGCCGCTGGTCGACCGTATCGCCGCCGAACATGTCGAGCTTGCCATCGACGATGCCGAGCGTTTCCTGGCCAGGATGCGCAATGCCGGTGCGGTGTTTCTTGGACGCCATACGCCCGAAGTCATCGGCGACTATGTCGGCGGCTCCAACCACGTGCTGCCGACGGCTCGCTCGGCGCGCTTCTCGTCGGGACTGTCGGTGCTCGATTTCGTCAAGCGCACCTCGATCCTGAAGCTCGGGCCGGAGCAGCTCAGGGCACTTGCGCCGGCGGCGATCGCGCTGGCCAAGGCGGAAGGGCTCGACGCGCATGGCCGCTCCGTCGCCATTCGGCTGAACATGTAGGCGGCCATGGCGGACGGCGATCAAACCCGCGCAAGACTGATCGATGTCGAGCTCGACGAGTCGATCGGCCGTTCGACGCCCGATGTCGAACATGAGCGCGCGGTGGCGATCTTCGACCTGATCGAGGAAAACAGCTTTCAGCCGGTCAATGATGACGGCGCCGGGCCTTACCGCTTGAAGCTGTCGCTGGCCGAATCCCGGCTGGTGTTTGCAGTCGCCCGCGAGGACGGTGCTGCCGTCGTCACCCACATTCTTTCGCTGACGCCGCTCAGGCGCATCGTCAAGGACTACTATTTGATCTGCGAAAGCTACTACGATGCCATCCGCTCGTCGACGCCGAGCCATATCGAGGCGATCGACATGGGCCGGCGCGGCCTGCACAATGAGGGCTCGCAGACGCTGATGGACCGGCTTGCCGGCAAGATCGACATCGACTTCGACACGGCGCGGCGGCTGTTCACGCTGGTCTGCGTGCTGCACTGGCGGGGTTAGATCAGGATGACGTTTCGTTGAATCGCCATCCTGATCTGACTCTTTGTTGGAGCATGATCTCTGGACAAAACGGTTCCCGTTTTGTCCGAGAAAACCGGTTTCCACCTTTCGGGATCATGCTCTAGTGCTGGCCGCGGCGCCCCGCTCTATCCTGTTTTTGTGCGGGATGAACGCCGTGCGCTCGCCGATGGCCGAGCAGTTGGCGCGGCGCATGCTGCCACCGGCCACTTTTGTCGCGTCGGCCGGCGTGCACCGGGGCGAGCGCGACCCGTTTGTCGATGCGGTGCTCGCCGAAGAGGGGCTGATGCTGGGCGAGCGTCAACCACGCTCAATGGACGATCTCGAGGACGACTATTTCGACCTGATCGTCACGCTGGCGCCGGAAGCCCATCACGCCGCGCTCGAACTCACCCGCTCGCTTGCCGTCGATGTCGAATATTGGCCGATGCCCGACCCGACCGATGCCGGCGGCAGGCGAGAGCAGATCATGGCCGCCTATCGCGACGTGCGCGAACGGCTGAAAGCGCGGATAAGCCGACGATTTTTGCTTCCAGAAGCAAAAAACGCGACGGATTAATGCATGTCGCTCAAAAGGGGTCCCGGTTTTGAGACAACGACATGCATAAAACAAAAGCTTGGGTCGCGTCGCTTATGACGCGATCTAAGCGTGTTCACAAGCGGACGATTATCATATAGGTTCCGCCGAAATTCCAGCCTGGGCGCTCCAGGACGCCGGAACTGCAATCCAAGCAAAGGTATCGAATGCCGAAGGAAGAAGTCCTCGAGTTTCCGGGTATCGTGACGGAATTGTTGCCCAACGCGATGTTCAGGGTGAAGCTCGAAAACGAACACGAGATCATCGCCCATACGGCCGGCCGCATGCGCAAGAACCGCATCCGCGTGCTGACCGGCGACAAGGTCCTGGTCGAGATGACGCCCTATGACCTGACCAAGGGCCGCATCACCTACCGTTTCAAGTAACAGCCTGCCGGAAAACCCTGGATCCGGATGATTTCAGGTCTGTCGGCCTGAAATCTGAATCCGGCTCCAAATCAAAGAGTGGAGCATGATGTCGTCCGAAAACCGCTTCACACTTTTCGGCATCATGCTCCGATGAGCAGTTTGCAGAAGCTGGTGCTTGCCTCGGGTTCACCGCGCCGGATCGAGCTGTTGCAGCAGGCCGGCATCGAGCCGGACCGCGTGCTGCCGGCCGATGTCGACGAAACGCCGCTGCGCGCCGAACATCCGCGCTCGCTGGCCAAACGGTTGTCGAAGGAAAAGGCCGAGAAGGCGCTGGCCTCGCTGAAAAGCGAGGAAGACTATGCGCCAGGCTTCGTGCTGTCTGCCGATACGGTGGTCGCCGTCGGCCGCCGCATCCTGCCCAAGGCCGAGACGCTGGATGACGCCGCCAATTGCCTTGGACTGCTTTCGGGCCGTTCGCACCGGGTCTATTCCGGCATCTGCCTGATTACGCCGGGCGGCAAACTGCGCCAAAGGCTGGTCGAGAGCCGGGTTCGCTTCAAGCGGCTGCCGCGCGAGGAGATCGCTGCCTATGTCGCGTCGGGCGAATGGCGCGGCAAGGCTGGCGGCTACGCCGTGCAGGGCCTGGCCGGCTCCTTCGTCGTCAAGCTGGTCGGCTCCTACACCAACATTGTCGGCCTGCCGCTCTACGAGACGGTGGCGCTGCTTTCCGGTGAAGGCTTCAAGGTCCACACCAACTGGCACACCGCGCGGCCATGAGCCTGGACGACAAAGTCACGCCGCTGCGCCCGAAGCGCCCCTGCCCCGAATGCGGCAAGCCATCGGCGCGCGAGACCTATCCGTTCTGCTCGACGCGCTGCAAGGACATCGACCTCAACCGCTGGCTGAAGGGCGCCTACGTCATCACCGCGCGCGATGACGAGGACGAGAGCGACGAGCCGAAGTAGGGTTTGGGCGGCAGCGTTGCGGCAAACCCCTTCGCCCGTTAACGGGGTGAGGCGTGGTCCGCGCAGCGGACAAAAAAGCCAATTGCTTGGCTTTTCGAACGACGAACGCCCGAAGCGACGGCGAAGGGCACGTGTCGGCAGGCGGATGATGGGCGGCGTCGACCTTCGCAATTGTTGCTTTGCCAGCATCGGTATTTGTCTGCGACAATTGCCCTGGAAAATCGGCGCTTAGGCGCTGGACAGGCCGGATTCCCGTGCTATAACCCACGCGCTTTCAAGGGGCGCCAGCGGGCGCTTTCCTGAAATCCGGTCAGCGATATCTCGTTTGCCGGCGAGGCCCAGATAGCTCAGTTGGTAGAGCAGCGGACTGAAAATCCGCGTGTCGGTGGTTCGAATCCGCCTCTGGGCACCATTTCGCCTTCCCAAGGCTTCTCATAGCATCCCACTAGTCGATGTAAATCAATTGGTTAGCCGGTCTTTCCGGCTCATGGTGACCCGCCGCGTACTGTTGCAACGCATCGGTTTGTGGGTAACGATCCAGCCGTTACCCATTATCCAGAAGGTCCGTTACCCATGTCGCTCTCCGACTTCGCTTGCAAGAACGCCAAGCCAAAGGACAAGCCGTATCGCCTAGCTGACGGCGACGGGCTCTATCTCCTCGTCCAAAAAAGCGGCTCCAAGCTCTGGCAATTGCGGTACCGCCACTTGGAGAAGGAAAACATCCTCTCCTTTGGAAAATACCCGTTGGTGTCGCTTCTCGACGCGAGAGGAAAGCGCGACGACGCCAAGAGGCTGCTGGTCGCCGGCATCAACCCTTCCAACAAACGCAAGGAGGAGAAGACTGCGGCTATCACGGAAGCACGTACCACCTTCGGCCTGATCGCCGAAGAGTATGTCACGCGGATGCAGGAACGGAACGCTGCAGGGGCCACCGTTGCCAAAACCAAGTGGCTTCTCGAAGACCTGGCCAGCCCACTCGCCAAGCGTCCCATTAAAGAGATCACTGCCGCCGAAATTTTCCAACTCCTCCACAAGGTCGAAAAGAGTGGTCGGCGAGAGACGGCGCGGCGTTTGCGCGGCGTAATCGGCAGCGTCTTCCGGCTGGCCATTGTCACCTTGCGGGCAGACGTCGATCCGACCCTGCACCTCCGGGGCGCGCTCCAACCACCGAAAGTCAATGGTCGCTCTGCGATCATTGACGAAAGGAAATTCGGTCACCTGCTCACGGCGATCGATGAGTACGATGGCTGGCCTACCCTTAAAGCCGCCCTTCAGTTCATCGCTCTCACCTGTGTCCGTCCCGGCGAGATACGAGGCGCCACGCGCGACGAGTTCGATCGAGAGAAGGCTGTCTGGCATATCCCGGCTGAGCGCATGAAGATGCGTGCTCCGCACAGCGTGCCGCTATCCAAACAGGCGCTTTTGGTCTTGGAAGAGGTCTGGCCGCTCTCTGAGCATAACGGCTTGGTCTTTCCTTCGATCCGTTCGACCAAGCGGCCGCTTTCCGAGAACGCCATGAATGCCGCGCTGCGGCGAATGGGTTATGGAAAGGACGAAGTAACCGCCCATGGCTTCCGGGTGACAGCGAGCACCATCCTCAACGCCCGCAACTACGACCCAGACGTAATTGAGGCGGTCCTTGCGCACCAGGACAAGAACGCCATCCGGCGGACCTATAACCGCGCCACCTATTGGGAGCAGCGGGTGATGCTGATGCAGGAGTGGGGAGATTTGTTAGACGGACTAAAGGCAGGCCCTTAGTCGTACGCACATTCCACGGTCGGAACACTATTTTTTTCGGATTGGCGTAATCGCCGCTAGCATAAGCAACTAAGCCGTCATTGACAGCAACCTGGATTCAGGCTCTCGGACCAGATAGTGATCCTGCGTCGGGTCGTACGCCTTCGAATCCTGCCCGGCCGACAATCCATTACTTGGGAATGGCCGTTATCTTCGCCAGGATCGCCGAATCCTACGCACTTCAAACTTAGATCAAGCGGACAGACATCACCCCAATCCTAAGACCAAGCCTTGACGGCCGGGAGCGAGGCCCCTCTTACTAAAAAGGGCGGCAGCCCCTCATCCTTCCTTCAACGTGAGGGACAGTCACCGGATGGCCGAGACTTCAGGCTCGGGGAGGCGTCAGCCGAGTATGGCCCGACGGGCGGAAGGCACGGCACGCCCTCAAGCGCCTAAGGCTGCTTGTCGGTATATTATGGCAACAATTTCTCCGTTTTTTCGGGAATTTTTGCACTTACAGTGTTCGGCTGTTACTTTGCGCCGCAATTGTGGTATACTGAGAATGTCGAAATTCGCCTACAAGCTGAAAAACAGCATCAACAGTGTACTATGAAACAGCCTAAGCTGACCGCCGTCATACGAGCCGCTGGCGATGTCATTCACATCGACGACGCCGCGCGCGTGCTCGCCGTTTCCCGGGACAAGGCAGCTAAAACCCTGTCAGCCTGGGCTGCGCAGGGTTGGCTGCAGCGGGTCGGCAGCGGTCTATATGCCCCTGTTTCTCTGGACATGCGCGGCAGCGATCAGGCTGTAGCAGATGCATGGCTTTTGGTTCCGTCGCTGTTCGGGCCCGGTTACATTGGGGGCCGTACAGCCGCCGAATATTGGGATCTGACCGAGCAGCTTTTCCGCGACATTGTTGTCTACACCGCGCGTCCCATACGCGAGCGCTCGAAGGAAAGCGGCGGCGCGCTGTTCACGCTGCGTCAAATCCCGGAGGCCCGGATATTCGGCACAAAGGCTGTCTGGCGCGGCCACACGAAAGTCAGCGTCTCCGACATCGATCGCACCATGCTGGACATGCTGGACGATCCGGCAAGCGGCGCCGGTATTCAGCATGTGGCCGACTGTCTTGATCGATACCTGCGCAAGGACGAGAGCAAGCCGGATCAGCTGATCATCTATGCCGATCAGCTTGCCAACGGCGCGGTATTCAAAAGGCTGGGCTTCCTGGCGGAGCGAAATCCGCTCGGGGGGGCGCTGGTGCTCGCATGCAGATCGCGCCTGACGAAGGGCTACGCCAAACTCGACCCTGCGCTGACCTGCGAACGCGTCGTGACACGATGGAAGCTTTGGGTTCCGTCAGACTGGATCGGAGCACTGCGCGATGATCAGTAAGGCCGAGATTCTGGAGACGGCGGCCAAGGTGGGACTGCGGCCGGACGTCGTCGAAAAGGATTATGTCCTCGGCTGGACGCTCGCGGGGATCTCTGCCCACGACGAATTGCGGGAGAAATGGGTTTTCAAAGGCGGGACGTGTCTCAAGAAATGTTACTTCGAAACCTATCGCTTTTCGGAAGATCTCGACTTTACGCTGGCGGATGCGGCACACCTTGACGAGGCATTCCTCAAACGGGTTTTCGCCGAGATCGGCGAGTGGGTCTACGAGCGGTCGGGCCTCGAAATGCCAACCGAAGGGCAGAGCTTCGATCTTTTCAAGAATCCGCGCGGCAACGTCTCGTGCCAGGGCAAGCTCAGCTACAAGGGGCCCGTCTCTCCAAACGTCGCCGTGATCCGCCTGCCCCGCATCAAGCTCGATCTGACAGCCGATGAACGGATCGTCCTGCCGCCCGTCAGGGTGCCATTGTTTCACGCGTATAGCGACGCGCAGGAAGCCAGCTTTGAGGTGTTGGCCTACAGCTACGAGGAGGCCTTCGGCGAGAAGGTACGGGCCCTCGCCGAGCGAACGAGGCCGCGCGATCTCTATGACGTCGTGAACCTGTTCCGGAACAGCGAGGCGCGCCCACAGGCGGCCGCGCTCCTCGACGTCCTGCGCCAGAAATGTGAATTCAAGGGCATTGCCGTTCCGAAGCTCGAAGACCTTGCGGCCCACCGCGACGGACTCGAAGGCGGCTGGGAGAACATGCTGGCGCATCAACTGCCCGCGCTGCCGCCGGTCGCCGATTTCTGGGACGTCCTGCCTGACTTCTTTGCCTGGCTCGCCGGGGGCGAGGCGCCCATCGTGCTGCCGGCGTACGCGCTGGCCGCGGGCGAGTCGGTCATTCACGGGCGCACGTTCGGACTGGATATTCCGAACGCAGCGCAGACGCATCTTGAGATCATCCGGTTTGCCGGCGGAAACAGGCTACGCGTCCTCCTTGAATATCAAGGCACGACGAGGCGCATTGAACCCTATTCCCTGCGTCGCACGAGCGAGGGGAACATAGTCCTCCATGCCTTCAATCTCGACAAGAACGAGCACCGCAGCTACCGGGTGGACCGGATCACCGGAGCGCGCGCGACCAACGAAACGTTCGTGCCGCGCTACGCAGTGGAACTTACACCGTCGGGTCCGGTAAGCATTCCGCCCGCCCGTGGCGGCGGGACGTTCGGGGGCATCGCCGCCAACCGCCCTCAGCCCGTCAGGGCACGGGCTCGCGCGTCGAGTGGCCCGACATATGTCTATCAGTGCCCTGTCTGTCAGAAAAAATTCCGTCGTCAGACGCGCGACAGTTCCCTGAAACCGCACCAGTCGCCTGCCGGATACGCCTGCAGTGGGCGCACCGGCTATCTGGTGGATACGCACTATTGAGTTCGCAATGACCGAGCCCTCTCCGCCGCAGAACAAAAAGAAAATGACTCACCCTCGAATTTCCGGCGACCCGGCAATCCTGCGAGCAGCCGTGGCACAAGCGCATGACCGGCAGCTGTCACGCGAAGCAGTCTTGCGTGAGAAGCTGAAGGCTTCGGCGGTGCCGCTCCCGCCCGAACTGTTCGAGGAAGTCGCGAAGGTCAGTGGCCTTGAGATTGATGAGGTAATGACGGACCACCCGGGCCGAAAGATATGGGAACGGTATAACTCGTACCTGGTCAGCTCCCGTGTTTTTGACCGCGCCTTCGCAGATTTGTTCAAGGCCATCGCTCGATTCGAGGAGGCGGTAGGACGTGACATCTTCGATCGGTCGAACGAACTCGAACTGCAAGACATTGAAGCGGACGTCCAGAAAGAACTCTTTGCCGCGACGAGCGCAGCACACTCGCTGGTCGACCATTCACGCCGGATTCAGAAGATCGCCACGCTTGCTGGCCACGATGCGAAGCGTGTGGACTGCTTAGGCGACGATGGCCTGCACGATTTCGTCATCGCGCTGCGGACTCTTCTGCACCATCTGCATGCGGTTGAGGCGGGCTGGAACATCACCAATGATTTCGAGCGCGGCAAGACGGCAGGCTTCATGCTGCGGCGGCGGGCGCTGCAATCCGCGATTAACCAGTCGAAGGCGTCCTTTACTGCGGAACAGCACAAGGGCATTCAGCGCTTTATGGCTGCAGCGCCTGAATCCATCGATGTGAGGGCAGCGTTTGAAGAGTACCAACGCCGGTCTGGCGCGTTCCGTTCTTGGTTCGGCGAAGCACTGCGCGGCGACGGGCTGGTCGCACTGCGCGACTATGAACGCTGCATCGCTGAAAACAAGAAGCGCTCGATCCGCATGATGTGGAATGCCCTCGTGGGAAACTGGTTGAACTGGAAGGAGCCGCCACGCCTGTACAACCATCTGCCGCGCTATTTGACCTCGGACGAGATTGCAGAACTGTACGCCCTGCCCTTGCGGTCCAGGGAGCAGATCGACAGGCTGATCGACCTCGTCGATCGCGAGCAAGCTTGTGACGATGCCTTGAGAGAACGCATTCATCGCCTTTTCCAACGCGTCGCGCCGCCGGACGCTGTTGCGACCTGATAGCGGTAATTCCCAAAAGGCGTTAGCCGAGTATGGCCCGACGGGCGAAGCGCACGGCATGCACCGCTTATTCAACCTGCGTGGCATCACTCACGAGCCCGATTGCAAGGCGCTCGACTGCAAAAGTCTTATGGGTCGGCAATGGTCGTTGGACCTTGCCAACACCCGCCAATGCGCGCAAATTCATTCTACAAGTTGGTCATGAAGCGGAGACAGCAGTCATGTACATGAAACTTGGAATAATTTCATTTGTCTGCTTACTTTCCGTCATTGGCGTCTCACATGCCGACAACAACGTATATTCGGGTCCATTCTTCATGTGCCCCGACGCACACGGAGACGCGCAAAAGCAGCTGTTTAAAATCATTGATATAAGCCGGTTTCCAATGAGAATTGACCATCTGGGCCAGCGCAGGATTGACGGCTTTGTCGCGTCGCTGGCCGCTTCCAGGAGTGCGGCGCTGGCCGTCGCTCCAGAACCCACTGTCGATGAAAAAATTGGCCAACAAATCCAAAAACTACAGCAAATGGCCGCGCCGTTGGGTCAGGATTTCGATCGGCGTTACGTCGAAGTCTGTTTCGCCACCACTGCGCCCCCGGCAGACCCTAATATCGATGGGCCATTCTACTATATGCCCGGCTATATAGTGCAATCGGCTATTACCGCTGTCCTGCAGCCGATGGACTCGGTTTTAATCCCTGAGCAGCTCTATCTTGTCGTGAGCTACGAAGGGCCGACGGCGGAAATTGGAAACCTGCGCTACACAATGACTGAACAATTCTGGCAAAAAACTGCCCCCTATCTGGGTTATGAGCGCAGCGACGGGCCTAACTTGCAGATTTTCGCACCGGGCTTAAAGGGATCAGAAGAACAGACCAAGCTTGAGCTCTGGACGCCCATCAAGCCAATCAAGGTATGGCCTCGGTAAAGGCCCCTTGAGGGACAGTCACCGGACGGCCGAGACGTCAGGGCTCGGGGAGGTGTCAGCCCAGTATGGCCCGGCAGGTGGAACGCAGGGCAGGCCAGCCGAACCTGAAATCGACTGCCGGCATAACGCGGGCGGCGCTACGACATTTGAGGTCTCGGCGCTGCCCGCCGCTCGCGCCAGCGCTGCTATATCCGCTTAGCCCCTTAGCTCTTCATTCCATTCCAAAGCGAACGCCGCATTCCCCTTTTCGGCCCAGAGCGCCCGCGCCTGTCCGCTTTGCTCGCTTCGGAGTTTGTCCGCCATCCAGATCAGCGCGCCGTAGATCGTGGCGCGATCGTCGTTGGTCAGATCGACAATGCCAGCCTTGACGAGGAGACCGCCGAGTTCGATCAGATGCCGTGTGCGCTTCCGACGTTCGACCTGCCAGGTGCGCATGTCATTGCGAGCCAGAGCCGCTTGCCGGCGATTGTGGGCTGCCCGATTGCGCTGTAGCGCCGCGAAGATTGCGCTGATCTGCCGGAGCAGTTCGCCGGGGCCGGCTTTCGAAAAACGTCGCTCCACGCTTGGCCCATGCCTCACGCTTTGCGGTGTCTTTCGTCTCAGCGAGCGCGACCAGCGCGCCGGCCAGTTCTTCAATGCTGAATTGATCGGCGCCGGTGGCGATCACCAGTTCGCCAAGCTGCTGCACCTTTCGCGTCTTCAGTTCCCGCGCCTGGTCTTCCAGTGCCTTCAGTTCCGCGTCGAAGTCCCGTGGTTTACGCATGGCTGTCTCCATCAATTGTCGATGTGGCGATGATAGGGGAGCGTCTCCCGGAAGGCTTCAGGGTTACCGAGACAGCCCGGGACGGGCTGGTCCATCCCGAGATTTTTTCGAGGGAGGGCGCGCTTATACGTCGTGCCGACGTGCGCTTTGACGTGCAAATGATCTGGTCGCGATGGCGATCTATCATCTTCATGTCAAAGTCATTGGCCGCAAGGCTGGGAGCAGCGCTGTGGCGTCTGCTGCCTACCGCTCTGCCTCGCGGCTGCGTGACGAGCGGATCGAACGCAGCCATGACTTCTCGGCCAAGCGCGGTGTCGTCCATTCCGAGGTGATGCTGCCGGAGACTGCGCCCGAAGCCTGGAGCGACCGCGAACGGCTGTGGAACGATGTCGAAGCGTTCGAGGTGAGGAAGGATGCCCAGCTTGCCCGCGAGGTAGAGTTCGCCCTTCCGCGCGAACTCAGCCAAGCGCAAGGCATCGAGCTGGCCCGGGACTTTGTTCAGGCCGAGTTTGTCAGCCAAGGCATGGTCGCAGATCTCAATGTGCATTGGGACAGGGCAGAGGATGGCAGTCCCAAACCGCATGCTCATGTCATGCTCACCATGCGGTCGGTCGATGAAAACGGTTTCGGGGCGAAGGTTCGAGACTGGAACCGCACCGAGATGGTCGAGCTTTGGCGCGAGCGATGGGCGGAGCTTGCCAATGAGCGCCTTGCCGAACTCGATATAGACGCCCGCATCGATCATCGCAGTCTCGAAGCGCAGGGCATTGCCCTGGAGCCGCAAACCCAGATCGGAGCACCGGCGCAACGCATCGAGGGCGGTGGCCTCGACGCTGCCGGCATTGAAGCAGATCGCGCCGAACTGCATCGCGAGATCGCGCGCAACAATGGCGCGCGCATCATTGCGGATCCATCCGTGGCACTGGTGGCAATCACGCATCAGCAATCGACCTTCACGCGAAAAGACATTGCGAAGTTCTCGCATCGGCACAGCGACGGAATTGAGCAGTTCAATGAGGTGATGGCAGCCATCGGCAATGCGCCTGATCTGGTCGAACTCGGCAAGGACGGACGCGGCGAAGATCGCTTCACCACCCGGCAGATGATCGAGACCGAACAGCGCCTTCACCACGCAGCAGAACGCATGGCCGGACAGGAGCGCCATGCGGTGAGTGATAGGAATCGCGAGGCAGGTCTGGCGAATGCCAAACAGCGCGGCATTGTCCTCTCGGCCGAGCAAACCGATGCACTGGATCACATCACCGACGGCCGCGGTCTTGGTGTCGTTGTCGGGTTTGCCGGAACCGGCAAGAGCGCCATGCTGGGTGTCGCGCGCCAGGCATGGGCAGCAGCAGGCTATGAGGTTCGAGGCGCCGCACTCTCCGGCATTGCCGCAGAAAATCTCGAAAGCGGATCGGGGATTTCGTCGCGCACGATTGCCAGCCTGGAACACGGCTGGGGACAGGGCAGGGATCTGCTCACCGCGCGTGATGTCCTGGTAATCGACGAAGCCGGCATGGTCGGCACGCGCCAGTTGGAGCGCGTGCTTTCCCATGCGGCCAGCGTCGGCGCAAAGGTCGTTCTGGTTGGCGATCCCCAGCAGTTGCAGGCGATCGAAGCCGGCGCCGCGTTCCGTTCGATCCACGAACGTCATGGCGGCGTCGAGATCGACCAGGTACGCCGGCAGCGAGAGGAATGGCAACGTGACGCCACGCGCGATCTGGCGACCGGCAAGATCGGCGCCGCGATCGACTCCTATGACGCACAAGGCATGGTGCACCAGGCTGCATCGCGCGACGATGCACGCAGCGATCTTGTCGTGCGCTGGGATCGCGACAGGCGCGCTGCGCCAGACGCAAGCCGGATCATTCTCACCCACACAAACGACGAAGTGCGCGCGCTGAACCAGGCCGCGCGCGAGCGCATGCGCGTCGCCGGCGATCTCGGCGACGATGTTCAGGTGGATGTGGAACGGGGTGCAAGAAACTTCGCACGCGGCGACCGCGTCATGTTTCTGAGCAACGAGCGTGGACTCGGCGTCAAGAACGGCACGCTCGGTATGATCGACGAGATCAGCACGCAGAGCATGGCCGTCCGGACCGACGACGGCAGGTCGGTGCGCTTCGATCTGAAAGACTATGCCCAAATCGACCACGGCTATGCCGCGACCATCCACAAGGCGCAAGGCATGACGGTCGACCAAACCCACGTCCTGGCAACACCGGGCATGGATGCACACGGCAGCTACGTTGCCCTGTCGCGGCACCGAGACGGGATGGAGCTGCATTACGCCAGCGACGACTTCGCGACCCGCGAGCGGCTCGTGCGCACGTTGTCACGTGACCGCGCCAAGGACATGGCTTCCGACTACGAGCTAGTCGATCCGGCGCAGAGCTACGCCGAGCGGCGTGGCATCACCTTCCGCGAGCGTTTGGTCGAGATCGTGCGCCGGATCGTTCCGGAAAAGCTGCGCGACAGGATAGGCGGGCTGCTGGACGGGTTGCGCTCACCCGCAGACGCCGAGCCCGGCCAAGACCGTGGGCGCAGTCCGGGAAGGGGGAATGTTGGGACGCAAATCGCAGACGGCGCTGCGCCTGAAAGACCTGCTTCGGTCAGGGGAGCGCAGCGCGTAACAGATGTGCGGGTTGATCCGGAAGCGGCGTTGCGGAGCGCTCGCACGAAGGCGCTTGTTCGTCACGCCCGTGCGCTCGACACGATCCTGCGCAGCGGAAATGCGGACGGGCGGAGCAGTCCCGAGCAGACGCGCGAATTGAGAGATGCCCGCAGCGCGTTCGAGAAGGTTCGGCCGCATGGCTGGCGTGATGCCGAAGCGGCTTATGTGAAAAATCCCGATCTGGTTCGTGAGGCGGGGGTCGGCCGTGTCAACCGCATCGTCCTTGCTCTCCAGCTTGAGACGGAAATCCGTACCGGACTGGATACCGATCCGGGCCGCCGGGCAGACCGTTTCGTGGAACGCTGGCAAAAGCTCGACCGCACAAGCCATGGCCAATACCAGGCCGGCGACATGTCCGGCTACAAGTCAACGCGTTCGGCCATGTCCGATATGGCAAAGAGCCTCGAACGCGATCCTCAGCTTGAATCCCTGCTCGCCAGTCACAAGAAGGCGCTTGGCATCCAGGTCGAATCTGGCCGCCGCCTTGGTGCAGAACTCGCCTTCAACCACGGCATCGGGCTCGGGCGGGGCCGAGGCATCGGACTCTGATTCGTCCCATTTGCCGTCGTTTGTGCGCCACCTTACGAGGTGATGGTTATCCCCCTTGTACGATCGTCGCTGCCTGTTTTGTCTGACCCATCTGGTATCAGAACCACCCAGCAGAAGGCAGGCCAGCCATGTCGGAACATGACCGCATTATCCGCCGCAGAACCGTCCTTGCCCGGACCGGGCTTTCCCGCTCAACGATGTATCGCAAGATCGCCGAGGGAACGTTCCCTGCCCAGTTGAAAATCAGCGTCAACGGTGCGGGCTGGCGCGAATCCGATATCAATCGGTGGGTAGAGGACCCGGTGTCTTGGAGGGCGAGGCGAGAAGGTGATGAAATTCGATAAATCGGTAGTGTCTCAGTTTGAAATTCTCCCTCCCTCATATCCGGTTTGATGGCGTAGGCGAAAGCGCCTATATGCTTAGCGGAAAGCATGAGGAACCCGGATGGCTAAAGTGACAATGGAAATCGTACCGACGCCAGCCGCAGATGAAGCGTACAAGGTGGTGGTTACCCATGCCGGTAGCCTCTTGGCCGAGTATCCGGTGCCAAGCATCGCCGCAGGCGAGGCGTTTATCAAGGAAGGCGCGGAAGAGCTTCAGAAGCTCGCCAAGAGACTTGGGTATTTATAAGTGCCCACCGGACCTAAAGGCCATAAGTACGTCACACGTTGAACGCCAGAACCTTACGATGCGGATGCATAAGCGTCGCTTCACGGGCCTTACCAATGCGTTCTCGAGGAAGTTCGAAAACCACGGTCACATGGTTGCTCTGTACACCGTCTGATACAACTTCATTCGCATTCACAAGACGCTGAAAACGTCCCCGGCAATGGCCGCTCGCGCATCGCGGACGCACTGGTCGATGGACGACCTTTGCGAGAAGATGGGCGCCGTTGCGCCGAAGCCGGGAAAGCGTGGGCCGTACAAAAAGAACGCTGTAAGAAAAGCCTCCGACCCTTCGCGGCAGTTCAAATTCGATCTTCTTTCTTGAAGCTTATTTCGGCACTTCCCAGCTATATGAAGGGCAATTTTTGGTCGGCAGGGATCGACATGAAGGTACTTGGACACGAAACATATTGGCCTCCGCTACGACCGGGGGACGCTACTGGCATCCTATTGGTGTTGGTGTTGTTGGCAGTCGTAGTTATTGCACTGTCGATTTTTCCGATGCAAACGCGAGAGATACAGACCCAAGGAAATTTCGGCTTCGGACCGGAATGGGACTGTGCGTGGCCCGGTAAAGGCGGACCAGTTTGCGTCAAATCTTTCAAGACGCAGACGCCGCCGCGAATCCCAATTGATCACTGATGCTTAGCTAGATCGCCATCCAACGCACAGCAGAAATTCAAACTGAGACACCACCGATAAATCCGGTTGCGAGAGCTGGTGAAATGTTAGGATCTATCTCATCATGCAATGCAATTTCTGTGGATAATGGAACCGAACCACCGGTATGATTTTGGATTGGGTAATTTTGTGGGTATCGACCAATACCCACACTGATAATATCTGATTGAATTCAAATACATAGATTACAGTTCGATTCCGCCTCTGGCACCATCACCTTCTTAAGGTGTTGACGCAGCTGAAAAACTAACAAAATTATATGCTTAGGCCTGCCCGAGTGCTACACAAGGGTGTTACACATGGTCCTTGCTATGAGCCGTCCTGTCAAACATTGTAAGACTGCCGTCTACTGGTTTCGAAAGCGCCTACCGGCGGACATAGCCGCGCTGGCGGGTCGCAAGGAAGTCAACAAGACACTTGGAACGAAGGACCCTGAAGAGGCCAAGCGGAAATACGCACAGGTCCTCGCGGAGTTCGAAGCTGATTGCTCCCGAATTCGGTTAGGTGCTGCTCGCGGCGAACTGAGAGCGCCGTCGCCAGCCCGTCCATCACCGATCGCGAGGCGCATTCCCTTGCGCAGATAGTCCGCGATGAGTGGCTTGCAAAGTTCTATGAAAACCCTAGCGAGCAGTTGCTCTGGCACACCGACTTCTATGAGGGCATGTGGACAGAGTACCTTTGCCTTCAACTCACCCGATTCCCGGAGTGGAAGGGATCTCCGACCCGATTCCAGGAACAATGCCGATCGAGAATATCTTTTGGAAATCGATGAGGGCCAGGTGCATCAGCAGGGCCAAAGACATCCTTCTTGAGAACGGGTTTGCGAACGACCCATGGAGCGTCACGAAGACGGCGCGGGCGGTGGGCGCTGCTTTCCAACGAGCCAGCTTGACGCTGCAAAAGCTGGAACGCGGGGAGTATGAACCAGAACCACGGCCAGCCGAGCGAATTCATCGTCCGGCAGAATCTCAACCGGCGGACAATCGGTCATCCATAGCCACAACTCTGGGAACGAAATCTGATTCAGCCACGCTAATGGGGTTGGTTCAAGGTTGGTCGCAGGAAAACAAAGCCGCTGGCCGGAAACCGAGTACTTATGAGAGCTATCGAAACGCGTTTGTCTATCTTGTCGATTTCCTCGGCCACGACGATGCGGCGAGAGGTAAGCGCTGTTCTCAGGCCACGGCCTTAAGCTCGGGAGCCCGGATGTAGACCCAAGGCAG
>NZ_JBSKBR010000029.1:0-49155 GCF_053714315.1 Mesorhizobium sp. PL10
CAGCGGCGGCAGAAACTGATTAGGAGACCTTCCTGACGACAGCCTGACGTCAAGCGTCTGGGGCGTGAAAAAATGGTACCTCGCGGCTGGGCCACATTGGCTGGCGGACGCCCGCAGCCAGGCGTCACCGCCCACATTGCTTAAGTAGCGTCTGGTTGAGGCGCTAAGCCAATGCTTAACATGCTGAAATGGCGGCAATACTGTGGCGGCGATGTAGAAATGTCGCCGGCTCTGCAAAGTAGAAATGTCGCATTAGCCGTTCCAACGGGCAGGGTGCAGCAAGATAGAAATGCGACAGTGACGTGCTTCTTGGCACGGACCAGAGCGCCCGGTCGGGCGTAAGCTGGTCCGGGTTGCAGAGCCCGATCGGGTGCGTTCCAGTAGAGCTCCCTCGGCTTTAGCTTCGAGGGCCGGTTCACTCGGCCGCGGCCAACCTTGCCAATGCCCGTTGTCGCCGTGCGATGACAGCAGGATCGTTTATGAATTCCGTCCTGCGGCCCGGCTTTGTTCCGCGCTTCTTGTAGGCGCTCTGCTCGCTGTTGGTCTTGATCTTCGGAGGAGGTCGCGCCTCATCCTGCTGAGCTTTGATCCAGGTCAGCAACTCACCGAGCCGCTTGTTCTCGGTGACCGCCGTGTGCGTGACGCGCTGCTCCTTGTCGAAGACGGTGTAGGGCAGGGAACATGCTCTCCATCGAATGTCCAGCCGACCGTCGGCGAACTCGTAGATATCGACGTATTTGCCGACCAGTCCGCACGAAAGCTCGTTCTTCTCAAGCATGATTTGCCTGCGTTCGTAGGAGAACGACAATTGCTGGCCGACATAACGTTGCTCCCGCTTGCACAGCACGTTACGCAGCCGATCCGGCGCAACATTCAATGCGCGATGCAGGTTGTCCGGTCGGGTAGGGACCTTGGCGAACCTCTCGTTGAAATCAGCCGTAAACGCCAGCCGGAACGCATTGGCCGCTTCGATGTCCGATATGCCGGCGAGGCGCAGTTCCTTCACAAGCCTGTCCTGAAGAGTCCGATTGACCCTTTCTACCCGGCCTTTGGCCTGGCTCGAGTTGGCGCACAGGATCTCGATGTTGAGTTCCGCCAGCGCACGGCCGAACTGGGTCATGCCCCGGCCTGCGCGAGCCTCGGCCTTTGCGACACGAAACACCGTATGCTTGTCGGAATAGAATGCGACCGGGCAGCCGTGTGCCTTCAAATGGAGCTCAAGAGCCTCGAAGTAGCTGAAGGTGCTCTCCGACTTCACAAAGCGAAGCTGCTGAAGCTTGCTCGTGGCGTCGTCGATGAAGACGAGCAGGGTGCAAGGATCCTCGAACCAACGGTGATCGCTGCCGTCGATCTGCACCAGTTCACCGTAGCACTCTCGCCGCAGCCTCGGCTGATGGAATGTTCGGCGCTGCTTGCGCGACAGCCAGATTCCGGCGTCAGTCATCCATTTGCGCAGCGTCTCTCGCGACACGATCAGGCCGTGGTTCGCCGCCAACTTCTCGGCGGCCAAGGTTGGTCCGAAGTCGAGATAATGTTCCCGAACCAACTGAACCGCCAGTTCGCCGATGCCGGCGACATATCGATGGTTCGACGGTCGTCCTCGAGCCTTGTGCCGAAGTGCTGCGGCGCCTTCGGCTGTGAACGCCTTCAGCAGACGCTGGACTTGGCGGGTCGTCATATCCAGCACATGCGCCGCCGAGACGACCGTCATGCGCCGCTCCAAAACCTTCGACAGCACCTCGATGCGTTGCAGCTCGCGCTCGCTCATCAAAATCAGTCCCAACCCGCCGTCTCCCTCGCTCACCGACGAGCAGGGCGACATTCCTACTTTGCGGAATCAAGACATTTCTATCTTGCTACAATTTCTAGTTCCATAAGATAGATTCTGCGACTTCCGTTTGTACAGAGCAAAGTTAAAATGTCCCACTTCTGCAAAGTAGGAATGTCGCTTCCCCTTAGCCGAAACCAATTGATCGAGCTCACTGCGGACATCGTATCCGCTTACGTTGGCAACAACCCCGTGCCCGTCGCCTCTCTCCCGGACCTGATCGAAAGCGTGAATTCGTCGCTTGCGAAGATTGGGCAGCCGGCCGAACCGGAGACGCGTGCCCAAGCTCCAGCGGTCAATCCGAAGCGGTCGGTATTTCCGGACTACATCATCTGCCTCGAGGACGGGAAGAAGTTCAAATCGCTGAAGCGCCATCTCAACGTGCACTGCGGCCTGACGCCCGACGAGTATCGGGCGAAGTGGGATCTTAAGTCAGACTATCCCATGGTCGCGCCGAACTATTCGGCAACGCGGTCGGCACTGGCCAAGTCACTAGGTCTGGGACGGAAGCCCGCGCCAGGAAAGAAGCCCGCCGGAAACCGCCGGGTCAAAGCCTGACTTTTTTGGTGAACGCTCGCCGGGCTAAGCCGACGGCGCGCCCTATGGCCTAGAAAGTGTCGACCGTGGCGCCGCCGGGGCCGGTCTGTATGCGAACCCTGCCATCGCGCCGCGTGGTCAGCACCCGCCGTTGTTGGCCGTCAAGCTCAATGCCGCGACACCGCTGCCGATACCAATTCACGGTCTCCTGCGACGCATATTCCCGTCCGGAATCGGAGATCACGACAAAGTGCGGGTAAAGGCCCGTCTCGTCGAAAAGACGGTCGCTGCAGCCGTTCCGCCTGCCATGGTGAGACGCGACCAGGATGTCGACCCTGCCGATCGCTTCCCGAAAGGCCTCGCGCTCCAGCAGCTTCTCCCACCCGGCCACCTCCATGTCGCCAGGAAAGCAGATCCTAATGCCGTGGCTTTCAATGATCGAAACCAGGCTGAGATTATTTTCGTCTTCGAACTCCGCCGGGTAGCGATTCCAGAAGTGCTGAACCTTGACATCCCCATAGTCGATGTTGCTTGCCGCTGGTGCGGTATAGCGCGTCATCATCTTCGCAAGCGCGTCGATGCCCCGACCAATGCCGCCGATATCCTTGACGTACCGCAGCTGCTCCGCGGAAACCGAGGGGTTCTTGACCAATGTCCCAATGCCGACGGCATTGACTAGGTTGTGCAGGTCGCTCGCGTGGTCCTCGTCAAAGTTGGAGATGATGAGTTTGTCGATACGGGTGATGCCCTGGCGCGGCAGGAACGCCGAGGGCCGCCAGTTGGTGCTCGAGTTGTGGCCGGCGTCGATCAGGACGTGGCGCCCGCTGTCCGTGACAATATGGGAGCACTGGCCGTGCTCGACATCGAATATCCTGAGATCCATCTCACACCGCCGCAGGCGTGCGCGGGCCCTGCCGCAGCCTGATCGTGTCACAGGCGGCAAGCAGCGCCGTGGCATACTGAACGCCCGCCTCCCATACCCACCTTTTGGTGACAACGAAGACCCAGATCACCGTTGCCAGCGCATTGACGGCCATGGCCGACAGCACCGCCGGGCCGAGCGGCGTCAGAACCGCAATCGCGCCGCGCCAGTCGTGCTTTATCAGGAGATCGAGAAAGCTCGGGTTGCCGTAGACAATGGCGGCTGCGGAAGCGAGCAGCGTCAACACACAGATCGAGATGCCGACCGGTTTCAGCCCCCGAAGGTTGCGGCGGAAACCGTATTGGGCGTTCTCGCGGTGCACCATCGGGAACTCTTTGCCTCTTGCCATCTCCTTGAGCCAGACCACCGCAGAATTGTAGACCGCATCGGCTGCGACTGGAGCGGCGGTCTCTTGCGCCGCCGTCGGGAACGCGACCAGGTCAGGCACCGCCGCGGCAAGGAAGGCGTGATAGCGCTGGCGGGTATGCACATCGAGCTGGTCGTTGCTGTGGCGCAGCAAGATGGTCGTCGGCCAGCCGCCCCAGGCTTTGCGCAGCGCAGGCTCAATGCGGCGGCCTTTGGTCCGCGCATAGGACCCCAAAGCGTAGAGCAGCCCACAGGACGTCGCGATGGTGAGCAGAGTGGCGGCGACACTCGACACGATCAGCCATGGAAACCAGGCCATGACCGCCAGCAACGGCGGAAAGATGGTCAGCAGACCCGGGAACAGGCGGGCCTGTCGGCCGTAGCCGTCGAACATCTGCGCAATGTCGGTGGTGAAAGGAATCGCCATGTCACTCTTCGTATTCATCGGGATAGGCCGCCGGCGTCAGCGACGTCCAGCCGGGCCTTTCAGGCGCGTCCTTCGACGTGCGAATATCCCGGCCTTCGGTCATATGGAGGTTGGCGCCGCGATGGATCATGGCGCGCATCACCACCTTGCGCGGGTGATCCTCATCTTCCTTGGCCGAACTGATTACCGCCGTAAAGTGCCCCTGAACGGGCGGGTTTTCGAGACGGGGCCCGAGAATCTTATCGAGCAGATCCGTGGTCAGGTTGCGCCGCCCGCCGTGATGGGGAACCTGGAAGCGATTGATCCCGGGAAGCGCGAGCCCCGCAGCAGGCGCGTACTCGATGATCTCCGCCAGCCCGTCGCGGCCCGTGTCCGCGGTCAGCAGGATCTTTTCACCGCACAGCTCGGCAAACTGCACCACGCTCATCTCGTTTTCGTTGCTGGTGTCCTCGGCCGGGAACGCCTCGGCGCCCCAGGCGGCCCTGATCAGATTCACTGCGGTAATCGCTTTTTCAAGCAGGGTCGTGAAGATCCCGCCGCGTTCAACTTCTTCAGCCTTGGCCTCGGGGGTCTTGTTGGACGTGACGACAAGGTCAAGGAAACGGGCGCGGGTCGGCGCCATAACGCGGAACGCGCCAACGGACGCGCCCTGAAACGGCACCCGGATCTCAATCCCCTTCCGGACTGCGATATCCTCCAGGGCCGCGAGGTTGGAATAGGCTGAGCGCAAGGTAGAGCGGAGCCGGTCCACGCTGGTATAGGTCTCGAACCTGCCGATGAGTTCGTCAGCATACTCCCAGGGGCGGAGCATCCACAGGACGCCGACGTCGAAATGCTCAAGGATTTCGACCAAGCCCCGGGCGTGATCCCCATCATTGTGGGTGGCAACCACATGATCGATGAACTTAGGATTGCCGTAGTGTGTGACCACGTGGTCACGCAAGGACTTGCCGGTTTCCACATAGCCACCATCGATAACGTGGATATACGTCGCGCCGTCTTTCTCATAGCGCATCGCAATGGCGTCGCCACTCTTCTTGGTTTCGACACCAAGAAAATCAATCTCGAAATAGTCTGCCATGTGGCGCCCCTCCCTGCCCGGCTTCAAAGAATACTAAAAAGGCCCTTTGTCATAAAGTGTTGCCGTCAAATGTGACTTCACATGCCTGCTTGCAAGGGCAGCAGTCGCAAAAAATTACAAAGTAGAAACCACGCTGGGCAGGTCGGCCCACAGGATCGTGTAGCTCGGTGACTTCCGCTCGAACCGGGTCGACCAGCTCCGTTGCAATCCCATTGCGGCGGGCACCAGGATATTGCGGCCGAACCGGGCGTTGACCTCATCTAGCGCAGCGTTCAATCGCCGCCGCTCCTCGCGGTCGATTACCGCCAGCAGTGACACCCTGGTGAGCGGCACCAGCTCGGTGAGCATGATGCGGGCTTTCGCGTAGCGGTAGGCCGTCCCCGTCGCTCTTGTGATTGCAGCATTTCCCATCGTCCTTTTTCAACCGGCCGGGCCTCCCGACCGCCGGGTAGATGATGATGATCCCCTTGGAGAATGATTCTTTTGTAGAGCCTGACGGTCTCAGCGTTAACGAAGGTCACCGTTTGCCTGTACCCTGGATCGGGCCGCCGATTGCCCAGGGTTTTCGAGCCGTGGCGATTGGTGAGCGATCAGCTCCATTGCCGTCTCTCTGCGCGGGTTAACTGACCACCATTCTACCCTGCACTGCGCTTCGGAAATACGACAGAAGGCCCACAAATACCCGGTTTAGGCGCAAGGCTTTTCAGCGATCCTCGAAAAAGGGAAACGGCAGTCCTTCCAGCCGTGAAGACGCGACGCCGGTGGCAATCACCGTCATTGCACGGATCGCAGCGCGACCAAGCACGCTGCCTCGGGAAAGGGTCTAGGAAAGAAGCTGGGCCGCTTGTCCTTGTGCCGAAAGCAATTTGACCGCCTTCCGGTCAAAAGAGACGAATGTCTCCCCACCGAGCCAGCCGCCGTCGAAGGCGATCACGCCATCGGCGAAATCGCCGCCGGCCTCCAACACGGCTAGCCCTGCCTCGACTGCTGGTCGGTTGACGACGACATTCGCGGTGTTCAGCAGCGCGGCGATCGCGGAGACAATGTCCCCGCGCGCAGTCTGGTAGTGGCGGGTCAAGACCCATGCAAACTCGCACAGAGCCTGCAGGCTCACAGCCACAATATCGGCCTTGGCGAGCAAGTCCACGGCAACCGCCGCCTGCTCTTCATCATCAGCCACATAAGCACGCAATAGCACGTTCGTATCGGCGGTGACCTTCATTCCTTGCCGGCCCCGGCCGAGGCTCCAGCCTCGGCTATCGCCTCATTGATCTCCTCGATGCTGAGCACCCGGCCATTCGTCTTGCCTTTGAGAAAGCCGTGCAGGTCTCGGAACGATCCCTTCGCCCGCACCGCCTTCAGTTCCGCCCGCCCGTCCGGCAGCAGATCGAGCTCGATCTTCTCGCCCGGCCTAATACCCAGGTGCTGCAGCACGTCTTTGCGAAACGTCACCTGTCCACGTGCGGTTACCGTCAAAGTCGTCATGTCACTCAACTCCGATCTTGCTGTCCGGTAGATAATGCATATTTGCATTACTATCAAGGGCAGATGACTGAGCTGAGCCGCATACCCTCAAATAGCGAAGGCGATCGGGCCTTAGCGGAGTTCGCCCTACGACATTGTCCGGAAACTTCTCGCTGGCTGCATACCTGGTCGAACGCGAACTCTCGCTATTCCAGGGTTAATCCGATGTCGACCGGATCCGGCACCGTCGCTTCGAATACCTCAAGATAGCCCTTTCGACGATTGGGCCGATCTGAACCGCTGGCCTCAATCTGCTCGGCAATCTTCTCTCTGAGATGTTCCGCCGTTGGCTTGAGACGGCTCTCCGCCTGGCGAATCCGGTCCGAGACCGCCACGTCATTCTTTTTGCCCGCGTCATTCGGCGGTCCTGCGGGCACGACTCGGTCCTGAATACCATCTGGTATTGTCACCGATTCTGGGTCGACGCTCCCCGCATCTGCGATGATTGAGACACCTTGTGCCGCTGTATCTTGATCAACTAACCTACCATCTTTCAACCGCGCGAGGCCCGATGGGCGGGGAGAGCTGGTTTGTGGAAGCTTGCCGTCAGGCGTTGCCACGATCGCCTCGCCCCCCTGCCCGGAGGTTTTTTGCGCATAGGTCTCGGTTGTCGCCGGAACGGCCTGTTCGGGCAGATACTCGATCGGCGGAACATCAGGAATGTTGGCCTGGGAGTATGCGACCGCGGACTTGAACGGCTCGGTTTCGAAGAAGCGCAGCTTGTCGCCATAAATCGGTTTTTGCCCCTGAGCGATCAGAATCAGCTTGTCCGCGGACATCTGACGGATTTCCTGCGGCATCAACAGGTCGCGCTCGCGGATCTGCTCAACCTTGGTGCGGCGTGGCAGGCCGAACAGTTCGATCGTCCGCGATTCCGACTGGTAGCGCGCGGTTCGTTTCCCCAGCGCTCGGGACACGTAGTCGGCCGTCGCCTGATCGTTGGCGCCAAGCACAAGCTGATAGCCGCAGTTGCCGAGCAGCGAATGGCGCGTGGTTTCACCATAAATCTCGTCCAGGTTCTTCAGGTCCTGGATGATAAAGGCCATTTTGATGTTGTACTCGGCGACATAGGGCATCTTGTCGGTGATGTCGGACATCTTTTTCAACTGCCGGAACTCGTCGAGCAGGAAATAGACCGGCAATGATTTCGAGTGGCGTTCGCGCATGAGGATGTCGAGCGTCTGCTGCACGAACAAGGTCAGTAACGGTCGCAGCAGAACCACGTCTGTGATGTTCGGAGCGAGATAGATCGAGATCGGCCGGCGCTTGATTGCCCTCAGGTCCATGTCGGTGATATTGGTTGCGGCCACGATGCGATCATTTTTGAAGGGCCGCAGCGCCTTCTGGATATCGAGCAGGGCTGATGCTGCCGCCCGCTCCGACAGCGCGAGATAGGCGTTGAAACTCTCGACCGTGAACTTCGACAAATAGCCTTCCCGCTCCTTGATGAACTTCATGAGCGCCTGAAGATTCATGCCGCTGTTGAAGAAGGAATTGACCTCCCCAAAATTTCGCCGGCCTTCATAAGAGGGACTTTCGAGAATGTAGCTGATGACGCCGGCGATCACCTGCTGGGCTGTCCCCTGCCATATCGAATTCTCGGATTCGGTGTTTTCAGGAACAAGGATGCTCGCCATGTTCTGGATGTCGGTCGTCCGGTTCCCGCGTTCCTGGCGGATGAAGTCCAGCGGGTTGTAGCGATGGGTCCTGTCCGACCCCGGAGCGAACAGAAACACCTGGTTTCCCTTTTCTCTCCGATAGCCGGCGGTCGCCTTGAATATCTCGCCCTTGAGGTCGGTCACAATCATCGAGCCCTGATGCGCGATCGCGTTGGGGTTCACATAGCCGATGCCCTTTCCGGAGCGCGTCGGCCCGATTACCAGGTGATGCAGGTCATCCTTGGTTCGCAGGATCTTGCGCCCGACCCGGCCGAAGATGTGGCCGTGCCTGCCGAACCATTTTCGCCGACGCATCATCGCGACCGTCTGGAAGGACGCGTCGCCGAGCGGATGTTCGGGCATGCGCAGGCCGACGACGGAGATGATGACGGCTATAATCGCCGCCGGCACCGCTGCCGTCACGGCCACGATCTGCAGATCGCGGCTATCCGGGTAGAGCCAGAGCTGCTCGGCCGGAGCGAACGGGTTGGTGGTTATGGTCAGCTGCAGCACGCGGGGGTCGCCGTGGACAAGATAGAGACCGGCGCCGTAGAAGAGCGTCCAGGCCGCGAGCGCAATCACCAAGCAGAATGCGAAGTAGAAGGCCTTGTAGCCGGAGCTCATTCCTCGGCCCGTGCGAAATAGATTTCGGAGACGCCACGTTTTCCCCCATCGCGGCGCAGCTGGATGACTACCGGCAAAACCATCCGGATATAGGACATCAGGTCGAGCTTTGAGTAGCCGGCCGACATGCCGTTCTGCTGCATCATCATAGCCAGCTGCTCATACGCGCCGAGCGGTGTGTCGGCGTGGACCGTTGACATCGACCCCGGGTGTCCGGTGTTGATCGCACGCAAGAATGAGAAGGCCTCGGCGCCGCGAATCTCGCCGACAAAAATGCGGTCCGGCCGCATGCGAAGCGAGGCCTCGAGCAATTGCTGGATGGTCACATTGGCGGTTCCCTGATCACCACGCGAAGCCAGCAGATGAACCGAGTTCGCATGCGGCGGGAAGAGTTCGCGCGTATCCTCCAGGGTTACGATGCGCTCATTGGGACCGAGACTGTTCAAACAGGCGTTGAGAAAGGTGGTCTTTCCCGAAGAGGTTCCACCGCTGATCAGAATGGAGACGCGGTTTTGAACTGCGGTGTCGAGGAAATCATAGATTGCGTTGCGGCGCAGATGCCCGACGAGCTTGCGTTCCGTATCGTTGAGACCGCCCAGAGCGACGGCAACGTTTCCGAGCGCGCCGCTGTCACGATAATGCTCGAGCGTAAAATTGCTGACGACCTGCTTGCGGATCGAGATCGCGCCGCCATCGGGTGCGGCCGGCGGCAGGATGATCTGGATGCGTTCGCCGGAAGGCAGAGCGGCGCTGAGAAGCGGATTGGCCCGGCTGATGAACTGGTGGGTGACGCCGGCGACACGTTCACCGATGTTCTGGATCTCATCGGCAGTAAGCGCCTCGATCCGGTGATGTTCCATGAAATCCGCGCCGAGACGTTCGATAAAGGCTTCGCCCGGTCGGTTGATTGCGATCTCGATCACCGCCGGGTCGTCAAGGAATTGGCGGACGGGATCGAGCGCGCGCTCGAGAAAATAATGTGCGCTGCGAGGCGCCCGCTCGGTCCTACCGGCCTCGCCGCTCATGCCTGATCTCCTTCAGGGCCTCGGTGACGGGGTCCTCATAGAGTGAAGAGAAGTCGAGGTCCTGACGCACGTAGACAAAGATGCGCTCGCCCTGGCTGACGCTGATGGTGGGTGGAATGCGCAAGCTGTCGCCGAGCGCCTGGTTGGCCATATCGGAAAACGTCTGGGCGATCGTGCTGCGGGCGATGTCCTCGGCGCGTGCTGCCTCGTTGCCATTTCCACCGGCGCCATTGCTGCCGTAGCCGGTCAGGTAACTTGACACGCCGCCGACGACCGACAGCAGGATGGCGGCGCCGAACCGCTCGCGAAACTTGTTGTCGACCTCACCTGTCAGCCCCGATCGGCCCAGACTGTCGGCTCCAATCGAGTTGAGGCGGACCGTCACACCGTCGTCGCGGATAAGGCGGGTCCAGATGACGAAGACGCGCTTTTGTCCGCGAACCACGTCGGACTGATATTCGCCGATGAGATGGGTGCCGGTCGGGATCAGCACGCGGCGTCCGTCGAAGGAATAAACATCCTGCGAGACGATCGCGCGCACCTGGCCGGGAAGATCGCTGACGATCGCCGTCTCGAGGGTGCCAGGAATCATTGTGCCTTCCACTATGGTGGCATCGGTGCGCTTGATCTGGCGTGCGGTGGCGGAGCGATCGGCAAGCCCCGACGCGGCGGCAAGATACTTGCTGTTGCGGTCCTCGCCGGCGACGGTTGGGCGGTCCGCATCGCCAGCCGAGAGCGAGCCATTTGCGCCATCGGCCTTCGACGTGTCGAGGACGATCATCTTGGACTTGAGGCGACCGGGAAACTCTTCCGCTGGCGGGGCCTCGGTCGGCGGAGGCAGGTTCGTTGCGATAGCAGGCGGCGGTGGTGGTGGCACGTCGAATTCGCTGGTATCGCTCCGGACCGGCGGCGGCGGTGGTGGCGCCGGGGGTTCGGGAATGTTGATGACCGCCGGCTCTTGCGGTTTTGCCGGCTCGTCCTGATCACGCACGAAGGAAGGCGGCCGAAAGCCGGTCGTCGAGAATTCTTCGTCGCCCTGGAGCAGGTCGGTCGGCCGGCTGCGCGGGTCAGCGAGAACAAAATAGGCCGCGACCGAACCTGCGATCACAAGAGCGCCGACGCCAAGCAGCTGGTTGCGCCGAACGGTCGGGCTTGCAACAGCCACTTCGTCGCTGGACAGCATGGCATCAAGTTCCGGGCTGCGCTTCATGGATTGCCACTCCTTCTGCGCTTCCTGGCATCCTTGTCGAAAGCAGGCCCGAGCACATCCGGATCGGGCGCTCCGTAGTCCGGCTTGCGCAGGTTGAAGACGCAGGTCCAATCATTGCCGTCGCGCAGCGTGTATTGCTGCGCCACCCCGTCGACGACGATGTAGTCACCCTCCTTGCGGAAGTTGCGTAACGTTTCGGAAAAGTCGGAATTGACCGCGAAGATCGCTGGCACGCGGCTGGAAAACTTGAAGAACGTCTTGTTGCCGTCGTCGAAGATCATCGTCGGCTTGAGCGCGGCATTGCCCGAATAGGAATAATCGATGTTGACGTTGGCCTTGTCGATCGAGGAGATGTTCGGGTTTGCCGCACGAAACTCCGCCTCCTGTCTCAACTGGGCATTGAGGTCCTTTTCCGGATAGACGAAGCGGATGCCGAAGACCTGATGTCCAGCGTCGGGCGCGAAGTCGTTCAGCTCGAGATAATAGATGCGCTTGGTGGTCACGACGTTCATGTTGGTGGCGACGTTTTTCGCCACCGGCTTGACGAAGAGGATGTTGCCCTTCTCGGCCGGAACGACCTGCCAGCTTTCCGTGTCCCCGAGCGAGACGGTCTCGAACTTCTCGTCCTCGTCGAAGAGGATCATCGTCGAAATGCCATAGGTCGCGTAGACCTTGACCACATTGTTGGGCTGGTAGACCACGCTGGTGACGCGGGAATCCAGCCCGCCCGGACGTGGGGTCTGAGCCGCGAGCGCAGGCGGCGCCGAAAGAAGTACCGACAGCAATGAGAGAACTATTCCCATCGGCCCTTTCCTCACGGCTGGCGCCCGGCTGGCGTTACGGTTTCCTGGTCGCGCCGATAATCATAGACCTGAAAACCGAGCGGGTTTTCGAAGCGCCACTCGTTGGTTGCCGGGGTATCCGTGTAACGGAAGCGGACAACCGAAATGAAGTGGCGTTGGACCGTGTCGGTGTCGGATTTCTCTGTGGTCGCGAAGCGGACGATCGCCGTGCTCTTGTTGGGGAATGTGACCGAATTGATATCGACCAACACCTTCTTCAGCTTGCCGTAGAGCTTTGCCGGGTTTTGCGGGTTGGTGGAACTGTAGAGTTCTTGCAGTTCACGCGCGGCATCACCCGTCGACAGCAGTGCAGCAATCCCGAAATTGTCCGCCATCGCGTAGGGATCGTAGCCCTCTCGTGACCTGATATAGCGCACGACATTGGCCTGGGTGATCGCCTCCTGCCCGGTCAGACTGGTCGGACGTGTCAGGCCGGTCTTGACCTCGATGTAACCGGTGTTGCGGTCGACCTCGACGATATAGGGCTCGAAGCTTTTGAGCGGCACCAAAAGCACGAGCGTTGCGAGGCTGAGAAGCGTGATGCCGCCAAAGACGGTCGTCACGAACCAGGCAAGCGCGCGGGAACGGTTCGCCTTGCGAACGATCTCATGCTCCCATTGCTCTGCCTCCTGGAAGTAGCTGCGCAGCGCCTTTTCCTTCGTAGCGTCGGCCATGTCGCTAACTGTTCCCCTGCCCTGTTGCCATCATCGCGGCATGCTGTTGGCGCTGATGCGGTTCTGCATGGCGGTCCGCGCGCCCTCGGTACCGCTGGAGCCCGGCGATGCATCGTCAGTCGCCTCACGTGGTGTGCGAAACCGTCGATAAAGGTCATAGCTCCCGCGACCTCCCGAGGCCGCACTGCGGGCGGCTGCACGCGGCACGCGCCATCCGGCGTAGCGCGCGAGCCCGAAACCGGCGTGCCCGATACCGGCCGCGATCCCGCTTCCAATGCCCTGGGCAAGGCTCTGGATCTGCAGCATGACGAAGCCACCGGCAGCGCAGAGCAGAACGAAGGCCGCGACATCCGAGAGCTTCAACGTGCGCGACTTGGCCGCGGCATCGATCGCGGTGAGTTCGGGATCCATGGCGGCAATGAGGAAGGCGGCGATCACGTAGATGAACAGCGGGATCAGGGCATAGATGATGACCTGGTTGAGCCAGCCCGCGCCGTAGCTGCGCGTGCGCTCGAAGAGCATGCAGGCGATGAAGATCGGCGCGCTGCCGACGAGCACCCACATCATCACCTTGGCGAGCACCAGGATGGCAAGCGCGATCGCCATGAAGATAGCGGTACAGGCCATGATCAGAAAACCGATCAGCGACGGCAGCACGGCGAAATAGCCTGATTGCTCCGCAAATGCGGAGGCTGCCTCATTGGCGGTCTTCCATATCAGGGAGAGGCCGTTGGTGGGTTCCGTGATGCCGGTCGAAGAGGCCGCCAGGATCGCCCTGCCGGCGTCCTCGGGCGTGTTGCTCAGCCACGAATAGGCAAGGTCGTTGAAGTGACCCCACTGGCCGATCAGGGCAAGGATCAGCATCATGCGAACGATGCGCGCGACGATCTCCCCGACCCCGACGCGGGCCGATCCGGTCAGGAGCTGGAGCCCGTAGAACCCGACATAAAGCACAAACAGAATGTTGAGCAGCGGCATGATCTCGGAGCCGACGACGCCATAGGCGCGCTCGGAAAAGTTGGTGCCCGAGTTCTCGATGCGGTCGAGAAGATTGCCGAGAAAATCCTCCATCGCCCCCGTCCTCTATTCCGCGGCCAGCCCATCGATTGCCCGCAACGCCGCTTTGCCGTCACCGTTAACCGGATGCAGCGGCCCACAGTCCGCCGGCCGCCGCGGACTGTATGCCTCTGGACCATAGCCAAGGAGATCGGAAGGGCGCTTGCAGGGCGCGGTCTTCTCCTTCACCGTCCCGCAGCCGGAAAGGGCAATCGCCGATGCGAGAAGAAGAAAACGCGCCGTTCGGCGTCGATTACTCGTCACCGTAGGTCAGCGCCTTCTTGCTGTTGGAAATGTCGACGAGACGCCGCTGGTTCTCTGCCTGGAGGGAAGTGACGGCGCCATTCATCGTACCGATGAGCTCGTTGAGCGTCAGCCCCGTCTGCACCTGCAGCTGCGAGTTCTGGTCAATCGAGCCCTTGATATCCTGCGATTGGCCGATCTGTCCCGCTGCCTGTTCGAGACTGGTCTTGCGCGTCTGGACACCCTGCTGAGAGCCATTGATGAGAGCGGCTACGCCGAGCACCGTGTTGACCAGCTGTTCGTATGATTTGTCGCCGGAGAACGCACTGTTCTCCTGTCCAGAGAGAGACTTCACCAGTTGCAAGCCATTGATGAAGGTGCTGGCGACACGCGCGACATCACTGTTCATGCCGCCAAAATTGGGGACCCCGGCCTGCAGGATGCTGTCGAAGGAGGGCACGGAGGTGACGCTGAAACCCTGGCCGATCGCGAGGTCCTTGAGCGAGCCGGCATCGCTGCCGCGATCTCCGGTAACCGCTTTCAGCGTCTTGTCGACGGTGGTCAAAATGTCGTTGTTGGTATCAAGGATGTTGTCCGTCGTCTTCGCCGTCTGCTTGGCAATGGCGTAGTTGGTTTTGTCGATGACGGGGATGTCGGCCAGGGCCGGCGTGGCGGCGAGGGCCGCAATCGATGCTATGAGCAGACGGTTCACGACAATTCTCTCCTCTAGTCGGTTTGAAGCATGATCTGGATTTTCGATGTGTCCTCGCGTTTGTGGACACAGGCCTTCTCGATCGGATCCCAGGTCAGATCCTGGCGCGGATCGCACATGCCCGTCGTTTCGCGCGGCTGTCCCTCCTGGCGCGGATAATCATCCGACCGTGACGAGCCGGAGAGCCCGGAGGCGGTAACCGCATTGCGGCTGTTGAGAAGGTCCGCCATCGTGACGCCAAGCCTGATCATGTTGTTGATCATCTCGAGATTGGCGTTGCGGGCGCCCGAGTTCTGATCCCAGCTATCGAGCACCGTTCCCGTCGGCAGATTTCCGAGCTGCTCGAACCATGATGCAACGTTGCCCAGGCTGTCGGTGGTGGCCTGGCTTGTCGCCATGGCGTCGAGGGTCGAGTCGCGAAGCCCGCTATAGGCTGTGCTGCCGCCGCCGTAGTTAAGCGGGATGCCGCTCAGATCCGAGCCACCAAAGGCCGGCAGCCATTTTTTGGTGATGTTGGCGACATAGCCTTGCGTTTCCTTGAACGGGGGAATGCCACCGTATTTTTGGACGTTGAGCGGTCCGGAATTGTAGGCGGCGAGCGCCAGGTTCAGATTGCCGTCAAAACGCTTTAGCTGCTGTTTGAAGTAGCGGGCGCCGCCGCGCAAATTGTCCTCGATGCTGTAGGGATTGACGCCGAGCCCGCTCGCGGTACCGGGCATCAGTTGGGAGAGCCCGATCGCACCGGCGCTGGATTTGGCACAGGGGTTGAACCGGCTTTCCTGGTAGACCAGCGCCAGGAACTGGCTTTCGTCGACGCCCTCTTCGCGAGCGACGCGCCGAACCAGACCGGTGATCTCGGGATTCGCATTCGCCGCCGCCACGGGATCGTCCTTCCGGCCCGGGCGATACATGGCGCAAGTCACGCTGGCGCTCACCGCGCCGCGTTTCTTGTCGACATCCGCAATGCCGGACGTCGTCTCGTCGCGGTGTTCGCGCTCGTTCTTGACGGTTTGATCCCTGACCGGGATGTCGGCAAGGGCCGAGCCGCCAGTCGTGACGAATGCAGCCAGCGCCGTGATAACCTTGCGTCTCATGCGGCCGCGTCCCAGCCGCAGAAGTGCGGCAGCCACGCCGCGGGCTCATCCCCGAACCGGGCCCGCAGCATCTCGCATTCCTCGACCGTCTCCTTGCGGCCTGACAGAACCTTCACCATGTCCGGCATTGCCGAGAGATCAAGGCGGGCAATGACGGAGTCATTGCCGTGCTTGATCAGAAAGGCCCGCTTTTCGGGCGGTGTGTTGCGGATAAAACTGAACTCTTTCAGCGTCAGGCCGAAGCGCCGGATGTAACTCTCCTCATCGGCGCGTGGATTGGGGAAATGAATGTTGGTGGCCGACTGCTCGATGAGGGTATGCGACGCGCGGGCGCGGGCGATGTCGGCGGCAGACTGGGTGCCGAATCCGACGATCCCGTTGAGCTTGCGGATCGTCTTCATCTTGTCGACGATGTAGCTGGAGAAGGTGTCATCGGAGAGGAGCTTCCAGCCCTCATCCATGAAGAAGAGCACCGGGTCGCCCGTCAGCAACTCGTCCAGCCTGTGAAACAGGTACATCAGCGCCGGCGTTCGCAGCTCCTCGTTGTCGAGGATGCTGGTCATGTCGAAACCGAACACGCGGCGGCCGGAAAAGGAGAGGACGTCGTGCGGGGCGTTGAACAGCCACGCCTTCTCGCCCTCGATCCAGGGTCGGAGGCGGGCATGCAGATCGTTGGCGTCGGCCCGGAACCGGCCGATCAGCAGACCGGAGAGGTTGGCGAGCGTGCGTTGCGCGGCCGGCTCCTGCATCAGGCGGCCGAGCGCGCGTTCGAGCGTGTCTTCCTCCTCCTGGTTGACGTCGATACCGCCGGCGGGCCGGAGCATCACCCTGAGCAGGCGGATGAGGAAGTCGCGATTGGCGCCGGTGTTTTCCAGTTGCAGCGGATTGAAGCCGGTCGGCGTACCCGGCGATAGCACCTCGTAATCGCCGCCAATGGCGCGAACAAAGATCTCCGCGCCGCGGTCCTTGTCGAAGAACACGGCACGCGGCCTCGGCGAGATGCGGAATGCCTGGGCAAGCAGGAAGGTAAGCGCCACGGTCTTGCCGGAGCCGGTCGGACCGGTGACGAGAAAATGGCCGATATCGCGCTGGTGGAAGTTGAACCAGTAAGGCGTCTGCGAACTGGTCTCGAGGATGGTGACCGGGCGTCCCCAATGGAGGCCTTCGGTCTGGCCTGACGCGAAATTATGCATCGATGACAGGCCCGCGAAGTTGGCGCTCGACAACATGGACTTGCGCGCGATGTAAGCGTGATTGCCCGGCAGTTGCGCCCAAAAGGCCGCCTCGAGGTTGATGTCCTCGCGCAGCCAGTTGATGTTCATGTCGGTCAGGCTGGCGCCCAGCTCAGATACAGCCTTGTTGACGCCGTCGAGATCCCGCGACAGGCAAAGCAGCGTCAGATGGTGGAAGCCAAATACGGCCTCCTGGTTCATCAGGCTGTTAAACGCATGATCGATGTCGGTCTCGACCGAGCTGCCGGCCTCATCCGATGCGCGGATCTGCCTTTGCAGCCGGGAAATCCGCTCCTGCGCAATCGGCTTGTCGGCAATCGTGAAGGACTGGGTGAGGATAAACTCATGGTTGACCTGCAGGAGCCCGTCCAGCATGCCGGGGCCCGTGAACGGGGGGTATTCCTTGATCGACAGCATGGCGCCGTAGCGGTTGTCCTCTTCGACGGCGCCCTGCGCCTGCATGGTGCGCTTGCCGAAATGCAGCCGCGAGGCTCCGACATAGTTGCGCAGGCCCATGCGCGGCAGGCGCATGCGACGCGGCACGCCGCAACTCAGGACCGCGTTGAAGAACTCGGAAGGTTCGGAATAGGGCTCGCCGTTTCGATAGGCGATGCCGAGCGCACGTGCTCCATATTTCTGGAGCTCGCGGACCATATTTTCCGTCAGGTCTTCCAGTTCGCCAACGGTCTCGCGCTGCCGTTGATCCTGAACATGGCGGCCGAAACCGCGGTTCAAAATGCCAACCACCGATTCGCTGGCGCCGAGAGCCCCGCGCATCGTTGAGCGAACGACGGTGAGATAGAGCTCGTTGGTGAACATGCGCTTTTGGCGCAGCTCTCCCATGTAGCGCTCGTTCAAGAGCTCGCAAAAGCGATCCTCGAAGCTGCCGTCGAGTTCTGTCTCGACCTGCCGTCGAATGATGGTCGACCAGAGCGAGAACCGGCTCGATCCCAGCGCCCTGATCATGGTGTTCTGCACGACCGAGCGCATGTTGAGCTCCGCCTGGTCCTCCGTCTGGAAGAACAGTCCGTCGAGCTTGATCACGGAAAGCAGCGCGCCGCTCTCAAGTCGGATCACCGAGTCCGAAGCGTGGCGCAGATACGGGATATGCGTCGCTATCGGCCGCTCCCGATGCGCAACATTGCCGAAGCCCAATTCCTCCCTGATGACCTTGAGCATGTTAGGTGCCCTCTCATGATCCGTAAGAATTCGCGCCCCAGAACGCCTTGTTCGGCGTTCGTGGTGTCTTGCGGCTGACGACCTGCAGCACGTCGAGGATGCGGCCATCCCAGGCGCACAGCGAAAACAGGATGAGGTAGCTGACCGGCCCCACCAGCAGTGACCAGAAGGTGTACGAAACCAGCCAGGCGATGATGCTGAGGCCGATGATGATCACGATTGCCATGTAAGGGACGCCCCAGAGCGTCGGCGATCGCGTCAGGCCAATCACCAGCGGCGTCAAAGCAGGCTTCTCGTCGGCAAAATCCGACATGGCTAGTTCGAACCCACGGCCGAGATCAGTTGGTCGACGATTGCCGGAGCACCGAAGACGAGACCGATGCCGATGACGACTGCGCCCGCCGTGAACCACGAAAGGCGTCCCGCGAAAGCCAGGAAGCCCAGACCAATCACGGCGATGATCGCGAGTAACCGTCCGAAAGGCCCGGTGATAAAATCCACGATCATCTGGACCGCAGTTTGCAGGGGCGCGAATGCGCCGCTGCCGCCACCCGATTGGGCAAGGGCATGTCCGGCGCCAGCGAATTGAGCAGCGGCAAGGATAGCAACCCCTGCCCCCATCAGCATGATCGTTCGGGTCTCGATCCGAAGGTTTGGAAAACGCATTTGCCTCTCCTGTGCTAGAACTGCATGACGCCGCCGACGAACTCGCCGGGCTTTTTTTCGGTGATGACGCCGGCCTCCGCGCCAGCAGCACTCATTTGCTTGTTCGCTTGTCTTGCGCGCGGATCGGGAGGCTTCAGGCCGAGCGTGAAGTTGACGACGCGGGCGACGAAACTGACGGTCTCGGGGTATGGCGGAATTCCACCGTACCGATAGACGGGCTCAGCCCCGGCGTTGTAGGCAGCGGCTGCAAGAAGCGGGTTCTTGAACTCATCCAGCAGCGCCCGCAAATGTCGAACACCGCCGTCGATATTGTCGGCGGCGTCGCAGATGTCCTCCACGCCAAGCTCGAGCGCGGTCGCCGGCATCAACTGCATTGGCCCGCGCGCACCCTTCGAGGAGTTCCGCGAGCGATCGAAGCCGCTTTCCGACCAGGCAATTGCCGCCGCGAAAACCGCATCCACGCCGTGCTTCGCCGCCGCGTCATCGACGAAGGCTCTGATTTTTTCGGGGGCGATCGCGGAAGGACCACAGTCGTTGTCCGCGAGCGCCAGTGTCTCTTGGCCAGCGCCACCAATACGGGTGTCTTCTATGCTGCCCTTGGACCAATTTTGTAACTCTTCCTGTTTGGCTAACCGCGAATCACCTTGCATGGTTGGATTGGGGTCAACACTCGGTCGATTCGGCGCCCGAACGACCCCATCGGAACCCAGAATGAAAGCGTCGCTCGCTGTTGGCCATCGAGTGGCAAATACGTCCGAGAAGCCGTCGAGGGCTGCTTTAGAGCGACTCTCGGTAATGGTCTGTGGTCGTAGAGCATTGTTATTTCTTGATGTTTGTTCCGCTATCGCGCTGCGGGAAAACATGGCGGCGGACACCACGATCGCGAGCACAGTTGCCTGGAAGAGCCGTGAACGACCTGAAGATGATGGGCGCCCGTGGCTCAGGAAAACGATCTTGCGTCTGTGGAGCGACATATCCATAATGGCATAGCGATAACCTCTTTTCTGCAGTGCGAAAAGCCCCTACTATTCAAAAATAGGCATCAGCAGGAATATCATTTTGGCTAAGTGCAGACTCATTGCCGCCGCCTCCCTCGCGCTGCTGAGCACGGCGCTGGCATTCGGCGAAGCACGGGCCGTCGATGATGTCGACAAGGCTTATATCCGCTCGCTCGCCGGGCCCGGGAAAACAGTTTTGGTGATCGAGTACTCCGACGGCGCCGGTAAGGTCGTGGAGCGCAAAGGGTTCGCTTCCCAGTCGGGTTATAAGGCGGTCTCGCCCACGGACATCAAGGTGAACGACAAGGTGATGCTTCACCTTTATGGCCTGGAGCCCTGCCAGGGCGACATGGTCAACCGGGCCGAGAGCTATTCCGGCTCCTGCTCGACCTATGCCGAGCAGCAGCTACAGATCATGCTTAAGTCGCCAAAGGTCATATTCTGCCGGGCGTTTGTCAGCGAACAGAACGCGGCCGCCCAGGACGCCACCTGCTACGGCTACTACAATTATCCGGGTTCGCTCGACACGATCGACATGTTCGAGGAGCAACTCGTGTCGCTCGGCGCGCTGCGCCTTTCAAAGAAGCCCGACGGCACGCTTATGCGGCCGGACCTGGCCGGGGCTGAGAAGATCGGCCGCGGCGGCTACGGCATGTGGGCCGATCCGAGGATCAAAAAGCAATGAAGAGATCGGCATTCGCTCTCGTTGCCGGACTGTTTGCTACGGCAGGTCATGCAGCGCCACAGGGGTATTTTGATCTTGCCCAAGGTGTTGCGCTCGAGACCGGGGACACCTGGGTCGCCGATGGCAGGACCTACCGGCTCTATGGTGTACAGTCCTGCCTTCGCGGCACGTCCTATACCGATAAGGCCGGTGCGTCGCGCGATTGTGGCGAAGCCTCTCTCGCGGTGCTCGCAGCATTCATCCGGGACACCACCCCGGTTTGTGCTCCCGTGGCGCAACACGAGCAGCTGACCTACGTCGCCTGCTACGGATCGGTCGCCGGCAACCGCATGGATCTGGCCGTTCTGTTAATCGCCAGCGGCTTCGCCTTTGCGGCGCTGGACACGTCGGGTATGCCAATCCACCCGGAGTATGCCGTGATTGAGCAGGATGCCCGCGCGCGCCGCGCCGGGCTTTGGCAGTTCGACGACGTGCAACATCCGGCCATTCTCCTGTCGAAAAACGCGACTGCACGCAAGAACACGGGGGTCGACCGTTGATGTCACGCAGCGTGGCGATTGCTTTGTGCACGCTCCCCTTCCTGCAAGTCGCCGCATTGCCGGCTGACCTCGAAGCCGCCAGCAAGCCCGTGCCGCAACGAGCTAACAACTACGCCACGGCAATAAAGCTTCCGACCTATCGGGGCCAGGCCGCTGTCATCGATGGGAGGACACTTTGGTTCCCGGACAGGGCCGCAAAAATCAGGCTTGCCGGCATTGACACGTGCGAGTTGCCACAATGGGCGTTCGACCCGATCTGGCGCAAGAAGGAGCGTGTCAAAGTCCCTGCCCCGGTTCCGTGTGGGCCGCTTGCCAAAGCCTGGCTGAAACGAACGGCCGGCGCCAAAAGCATTCGGTGCAAGGTCTTGGCCTACGATGCCGACAGCACCCCCCAAGCGAGATGCATTGCGAGCGGAAAGGATATTGCGCTGGAGATGATCCGCGTCGGGTGGGCTCGTGTGGTATCCGGCTCCGCCGTCGACCCGGCCTATCTGTCATCGCAGCGCCACGCCATGGCGGCGCGCTACGGCATGTGGTCGACTTACGTTCTGGACATGACCGAATGGCGCGACAAGGCGCTCGACAAGACGCTGTCGCGCAGACCGATCGCGGATTTCAATCTGCTTTCTGAACGCGACAGCGAAATCTCGCCGCCCTTTGCCGACGCGAGGCATAAGCCGAGGCGAACCGACCGATAGCTGGAAACCTATGGAGCTAGGATGCGTGCTTTGTTGTGTCTCGCTTTGCTGACCCTTGCAACCGCAGTGCCGTTTCGTGAAGCCGCGGCAAGTGAATGGGGCTGCGAGGTACTTCTATGTGTCTCTTCGTCTGACCCCTCGTGGCACAACGTGGCGGCGTGTCATCCCCCGATGGAGCGGCTGATCGAAGCAATGAGCCATCCGGGGTTCTCCTGGCCCACCTGTCCCGAAGCTGGAACTGGCAGGCCCGGCGTCGAACGATACGCGGATTGTCCTCGAGGTTGGGCGCCAGCGAGCGATCCAAACGCCGATCATGGCGGCGGGGAATTTTCCTACTGCATCCGAAAAAACGACACCTGCCGGGACAATCGGCGGTACACTCAGAGTCGCGAGCGCGGCACCTGTGTATCGACCGAGTACGTGTCTCGCCCGCTGCGCGGTGATCCTTATTATTTCGACATCAGAGACGATAATGCCGGAATGGTGATCAGACACTGGTTCAATCTGCGAAGGTGAGCGTCTTCGGGCGGCGGCGGCGCCATTGAGATTGCGATAGCGATTGGCCGGGCCCCAGCGCCCGGCGAATTGCTCGATATTCCATTGTGCCTACAGATGCCACATTCGACCATGCGTGCGATCAGCGCAGCGGCGCCAGTGGCGGGCAGTCTCATCCATGTGGGGAACGGTGGTCAGGTTGGCACCATCGCCCCCTGCCCGACGATGCAATATCGGCAGACGCTTTCCTCGACGCTGGCCCGCTGCTCATACCCATCCGCAAGACTTCCCCGGAGGAAATCGGTTCGGCCCATGGCGCAGTTACAACCGGTTCCCCGCAGCAAACCGGCAAAAGCTATCCCCGCAACTCCTCGACAATTTCGAGAAGCTTACTTGTAGCACTTGGCGGCAAGCTCAGCACGCGAAGGACCAATGTCATCTTGGCAAGAGCCTGGTCGTCGGTGCAATCGAGAGAATCCGGCGCGGCGTCCCGCAGTATGGCAATTGTATCGGCCAGCCCGTTCTGCTCGAGGAGTGCTTTCAGGTCATCTTTGGCCATGTCATTCCCCTCGGAGTGCTGAGCGCTGGTCCACATCGCTTGCCCTGACGACATTCATCGGATCTTCCGTCTCTGAACCATTCAGCAGACGCTCAAGCACCGTCGCTTTTCCCGACAACGATAACCTCGTGTGCGCCGAACCTGTCGTTTCCGAGCGCCACCAATTGGACCGCCTTGCCGTGTTCGATCTTTTGCCAATGGCCGGTGCGCGGCCGGGCAATGTCGTAGTCATCGCAGGCCTGCGCGATATGCTGATCGCGAACTCCGAGATCCCGGGCGATCTGCGTCATAGGCTTGGACCAGACCAGATTATGGAGCTGAGCCCGGTTTAGCCTGAGCATTGGCTTTCCCGCATGTTTCGATTTGATTGCTGGGCTTCGGCGGAGCCCGATGGACTGCTCCGAGTTTAGGAAGTGAGCACTTCCCACCAACCAAGGGCGACTGTCCAGGCTTGATACAGTGCATGGTCGAGCGCGACGAGAACGAATATCGACATGAGCAGGAAACCAATTAGGAGTGCGAGTGGATCGTCGCGGCACGGCTGCCTTTTTGGCTCATCCTGAGGATAGATGTACCAGGGCGTCTTGTTGTTCATCATCACTTCCTAACGCTCGAAATCGTCGCGATCGCGGTCGCGATCTTTCCGCTCCTGCTCTTCACGGTCCAGTTCATCCAGTCGCGGTATTTGCTGCTGTGGCGGATCGGTGCGATTGGGCTCGCTCGGCTTCGGCGCCGTGTCCGGGGCGCGCTCATAGCCTCGTCCGCGCTTTTGTGCAGGACTGGGTGGCGCACCACCAATGTCGTGATCGATCTCGGCGTCTCGAGGGCCCGCGTCACGTTCGATAGCGCTATCATGCGACAAGCGCCGCTCGTCCTCGCCGGCGTTGGCGGTGGTCGAAGCGGCCTTCCAAGTTTGCGCACCCTCCAACGCTTCCATGGTATGGCGGAGGTCTTCGTTGTTTTCGGCAACTTCGCGCAAGAACCTGTTGCCCGCCAATGCCAGCTTCGCTGCGGCTTGAAGCGCAGCGGCATATTCGCGTTCCGCCGAGGCCGTACTTTGTCCCCCAATGTCGGCGCGCTCGACCTCTGTACGGCTGGCGTTGATCTTGTCCACTGATTCTTGAGCGTCCCTTTCGGCACGGTCACGAGCAGGTTGGCCGCCAATGCCCAGATCGTCCTGGTCGCGTGCTGTGAGCACATCCGCACGGCCTGGGCCGGAGACATCTGCCCGCTCGCCTTCAACTGCCCTGCGCTCTTCATTGAGCTCAACGAGTTCGCGACGGACATTGACGTGCTCACGGGCTGCACTGGCGATCTCGTCAAAATTGGCGCGCTCCTCGGCCGCCACCAATCGCTCGAATCTGAACAGCGTGGTTTCCACCCGCTTTTCATAAGCTTCGAACTCAGGACGGGACATCTCGCGCAACTTATAGGCCTCCGAAACGATCGCCCGCAACCATATCATATTGGCTCTGTACTTCGAGCCAAATTTTTCAAACCCCGTCGACTTTTCAGTCTTGGCTCGTTCTTGCATTTGCGCTGTTTCTATTCGGTTTTCCTGCTGGCTAGCGTAGGATTTTATTTCCGCGTCACCGCTGGCAAGCGCAAGTTCGTTCCAGATTCTCCGTGCCGTATTGGTATACTCGACGCTGCGGCGGGCGTTCGCAACCGCTGCTGCCTCCGAACGCTTGGCCTGATAGCGGATGTGAGCGGCTTCGCTCGTTCCGACATGCTCGGTCCGGCCCTCCCGGCTGATCGGCCGGACCTGGTTACGCCCATAGGCTGGTGACTTCGCCAGTTCCCGCCGGTCCGTCATCTCCATCTGGATACCGTGCTCACGGGCCTTCTCGGCCATCAGCTGCCGCCATTCACGGAATATTCTCGGGCTGGTCTCGATCCGCTCGCCGAATTCCGACTTCATGGTGATGATGGCGTGGACATGGACATGCGGACGCTTTCCACCGTCCGCCTCCTCCTTGGGGTCCTCTGCCGGATCATGCAGGGCAAAGACGTAGCGATGACCGGTAAACTGCTCGGCCAGGAAATCGCGCGCTGCATCCTTGAATGCCGCAACCTCGGTGCCGGCGCGCGCCGACATGATCAGATGCATGACGTCGCGGCTTTTGCGGCTGTGCAGTTCATGTCGCCAATCCTTCTGGACGAGATCGCCGGCCGCGCTGTCGTTTTCGATCGTCACCCCGCGTTCGTCGTGGACGTCGCCATGAACCGTCTCGACCAGGCGTCTGAGCCTGGCCGTGCCATAGTCAACGCCATTCCCGTATCCGCTAAATGAGAAGACCGCCGATGGATCCTCGGCCGACGATCTCGTGTCATATCGTTCTTGAACGATGCTGGCTGCCTTGGCGTCTCCGGTAAGCCGCTCACCGTCGTCGCCGCGCAGAACAACCACGCCTCTGAGAGACAACGAGGCATCGCCTGGGCGCTCAATCCCATAAGCAAACCGCCGTTCGCCCAGGCCGCGCGACAGCGTCGCTCTGACGAACCCCTGCAACTCATCGCCCGAAACGTCGGGAACGCCCGTGATCTCGACGGAAAAGGCGCCGATGTCGCGGCTCTCTTCGCGGTTCTGAAGCAGGTGCTCCCACTCGCCGCGCAGTGACGACAGCCTTTCCCTGCTACCAATTCGCTCGCCGCGATCGTCCTCGACCTCGACCTCGCCGGCGCGCGAAACATAATCGAGCATCGCCCCGAGCCGCACACCACCGCCATAGGATGCCATCTTGACGACGGCCGGCTGGCTGCCCTTGGCGATCGCCGCGAACCGTACACGCATCGGCCGCCCACTCTCCTCGCCGCCACCCCTCGCTCGCCCCGATCCGATGCCGGGCGCGAACGAACCTCCCCCTCCCGGCCAGCCACCACCGCCGGAAGGCCCGCCCTTGCGTTCTTCTTCGTCCGCGAGGCCGCGTTTGCCGAGCGACATCTCATGCAGCAGGGCTGCTTTCCGCCGCTCCCACTCCTCGCTAAACGCGCCAAAGAAGAACTCCATCGCTACCCCTCCCCGCGCCGCCGGTAACCGGCGCGCTTGGCAAGCGCCTTCAGTTCGGTCAGCACGGCAGCGACGACGATCTGCACTTCGCCGATATTGGCCTGAAGATCAGTCCCCGTTACCGCCCCGCCGCCGTTCATCGCCCGCACCAGCTGGTTAAGGTTCGTGCCGACCGCCCGCATCTCATCGGCAAGAAAACCCATCACCGCACGGTCCTGCTCGGACAGGAGCGGCTGCACGCCGGCGCCGTCCAGCAGCAGCGAGCGCAGAAACGCAGACATTGTCATATCCGCCGCCCTGGCCGCGTTCTCGATTGTTGCGAGCTCGTCCGCGGACAGGCGCATCCGCACCACCTTGTCCTTCTTGGAAGCCCCCCGTCGCACCTCGAAACTGTCGCCGCTCATCCTTGTCGGCCTTCTTTCTAAGTTCCTTCAAGCCGCCGCAGGCGGCGGATCGAGGGCTCGTCCCTCGATCGTGAGAAAAAATGTACCACATTTTTCCGTATCCTGCCATGTACAACCGATGGATGCAAGCGACGCCAACTGTGATACAGCGCGCAAGCCGGAGCCCAGCAACAGCCTGCCCCTCTCATCGCCAATACGATCGCGCCAAACGTGTGAGAATTCCACACGAACTCGGCATGTCGGTGATCGTGTGGACATAGGATGTGGAATAAGTATCATACGGTGTGTCTGCATCGTGTGTTTCCACTTTGTTGGAACGTTGCTGAGAGGTAGGGCAGACCCCTGACGGTCAGCCAAGCCGAGCCGCGGAGGATTAAAAATGGCAAGACGGTTGTCCGTCGTCAGCAGCAAAGGAGGCGCCGGCAAGACCACGGTGGCCATATTGCTCGCGGGTGAATATGCGCTCAGAGGACAGTCGGTGCTGCTGATCGATACCGATAACCGTCAGAACCTGACCGAATGGTGGAAGCTCTCGGCCGACAAGGACAACGTGCCCGCAAATATCGATCTGGCGACGGCGCCAACCAGCAGGGGAATAGAGCAGGCGCTCGCGGCGGCAAGTCACGATGTGATCGTGATGGACACGCCCGGCGTCGACAGTGTCATCGCCAACACCATCATTGCCAACTCTGATGTCGTGATCTCCCCCGTCCAGGCCAATCAAGACGAAATACGATCGGTCGGGCAGGCAGCGGAAACCACGGCCGACATCGCTGAGGAACAGGGACGCAACATCCCGCATGGGGTCGTTGTGACACGCATTGCGCTGACCGCGCGCAGCCTGGAAGCCTACCGCTTCATCCGGCCGTTCGTCGCCGCCTTGCGCGAGGCCGGTTATCCGTCGACCCTTTTGCAAACTGAGCTGACGGAACGGAATTGCTATCGCGAGATCCGCAACGGCTATGGAACGTTGCAGATGCTCGATCTGACCGACCCGGTGAAGAAGGCGCGCCTGGAAGTGGCGACGCTGTTCGCCGAGGTCGAGCATCTGGTTGGACCGGATTGAAAGGGGGAATAATCATGGCCGATCGTCCGAAACTGTCGGTGGGCGATATTCCGATTGCGCCGCGAAAGGAACGGGGTGGGGTTCGCGAGGAACGATCAACCGCACCGGCGCAAGCTAAAAACGTGCCAGTCGCCGAAGGCGCGGGGACCCCGACGCGCAGCCGTTTGCGACGGCCAAGCCCGGAAGCACGCAAGGACGCCGCAAGCAAACGGGCTCTCGATCAGGAACAGGCGCGCACCAGGCTGCGTGATCTCAAGCGTGCGCAGGTTCGGGAATCCATACACTTCGTCAACGTCCCGCTCGACTATGAGACGAAGACCCGGCTGCAAAGGGCAGCCTTGGACAACGACCTGAAAATGACGGTGATCATGAAGGCGGCGATCGACCAATACCTGCGCGATAACGGCTACTAGCACCTATCCTTTTTGGCTGGGTGTTTTCGACAATCCGGCTGTCATCCAACGAGGAGCGTGTTATATAAGCCTCGGCGCAAACGCCGGCTTAGTGCATAAAAAGGGAACAAAATCGTTGCGCTGTTGGAGCGCGCCGAAGTGGGCGGCCGCTGGAACAGATTTAAGTCGCAATGATTGCAATGCGATGACGGGCTTGGAATTTTTTCGCGGCTGCTCGCGGGCTGAAATGGCGCGCCCCATTTCTCGTGCGCGGTCGCGTCAGCAAAGGCGTCTCGCGAGGTATCCTGCTTCAACCATGCGACTATGCCTTTTTGCAACCCAAATCGATAGAATGAGGCTTGCGATCCATGGTCAAGAACAATGTTCCGTATGAGGAGAGGGCCGGTCTGGTCGAGACGACGGATCCCGAAATCGACAAGCCGATCTTTCGCCGTCCCGGGTTCGCGGGAATAGACGAGCTTGGCGAGATGGATGAGCGGATTTCGGCCTTCCTTCTCAAGGCGCGACGGGACGTCGGCATCACAAGGGAGGAGCTCGCGCACTTCCTGGGCTTGTCGACGCAAGTGTTCGGTCGGTACGAGAAAGCGATCTCGAAGCTGCACGTGACACGGCTGGTGCATTTGAGCGAAATCCTTGGCTTCCATCCGATGGAACTGGTCTATGAGGCAGCGCCACATCTGTTCGGCAAGACGGCGGAGCAGGCGGCGGACCAGATCAAGCTCGCCAAGCAGATCTGGTCCCTGCCGCCGAGCACGGTCAGCACCTTGGTCAGATTGGTCGATGAGATGCATGCTATCTCGGCCGGCGGCGAACCGCCGACCGAAAAGGCAACGCCCGTTCAGGCCGAGAAAAGGTCTGAGGCGCCATCAGGTTGTATCGGGCCGCCAGCGATGTAACGGCCGCCCCGATTACAGCCAGGATCCAGCCGAGCCGGGGCCAAGAGAGAGGCTGGTGGCGGTGGCGATATCGATAGCCCTGGCCGGCCGATGCTCGTGCCTGACTACAACGTCTACATCATGTTCGCCTCATGGAAATTGCCGGACGTGGTCACGACACGGAAAAAAGGCCGACGACGGAGCTCCGTCGCCGGCCTTTGAGTCTGCGTTGGTCTAGCCGGGGTCGTCGAGGCGATTTGGAAGCTCGTGAAGAACGCCATCGCGCCGGGGGCGATGGCCAGTTTTTTGGTCCTCGACCAGCCTGGTGGCGATGCCGTGCGGCAGCGGCATGAAGTCGTAGCCGTGCGCTACGGCTGCCTGGTGAAGATCTTCCAGCGCTTCGAATGCCTGGTGGTGCGTGCCGAGAAAGAGCGCGGGTTCGTCGGTCACCTCGTGGGGGAACGCCTGCAGAAAATAAGTCCGAAGCGGCGGGTCGTACCCGATAATCGCGTCCGGGTCCGAGCGGCCTTGTCGGGAGACTGTGCCAGTGACGGTCCCAGTGACTGTGATGGTGTAGCGGCTCATGGGATCCTCCTGTTGCCGGGGGCGAAGCCGGCCCCTTTCAGGGCCGGCCACCGATGGCTCACTGCGGATTGTTCCAGAGGATGACCTTCTTGTTCTCTTCGCCGCCGGGCGCCGGGGCGAGGTTGCCGAAGATCACGCCGATCTCGGGGGCTTCCAGCTTGACCGAGAGGTACTCCTCGCCCGAACGCTGGGAGATGCGGTGCCAGCCGGCGCCGATCTCGAAGCCCGTGCGCTTGTTGACGATCCGGTAGTCGGGGGCGTCCTCGCGCGACTTGTTGGGGTTCGGGATGAGGGTGATCGGGGCGTTGACCCGGAGCGTGGCGAAGACGCCTTCCATCGAGCCGTCGGCCTTGGTGGTGAGGTTTGCGATCGTGGTGGCCATGGTAGTTCTCCTTCGGTTGCATCGGGACCATTCCCGATGGCGCCAAAGGAGAGGGCCGTCCTGCTGCGGTCATCTCGGCGAAAATTCTGGAAAATTCTATTTGCTAAAAAAACGCGGGCAGGCCCTTCGCCTGACCGCAACCAAAAACAGAAATCGAATTTTCCTGAATTTTCGCCGAGTGTACCCCCAACGGGGGTTGACCGCACAAAGCAGGCGGTCGTCTACAAAGGCGACATGAAACGGGGATGGCCCCGGATGCGACCGAAGGACAAGAACCCAGGCCGCCATCGCTTGACCGCCGACGCAACGCTGCCGGATCGCCGGGATACTTGCCGCGCACCCCCGGGTCATGTCGCCTGCGTCGTCAACACTTCAAACAGCAGCATGGCGCGTGAATCGCCTTGGGTTTCGCGATGGCGGTACAGCGGTTTTGAGATCGGAGCCGACTGGCAGCGAACTTCACGCCCCTCGGTAGCAATCCCTCGAAGCCACGATGGATGACCGCGCAAGCCAGGATGTTCGGCACGCTCGCACCCGCTTCAGATGCGAGACGGGCAAGATAATCATCGTGCACAACGCCCCGCGGCTCTGCGCGTGGGCCGGTTCGGAAGGGGCCGGCTTCGGCCGTTCAGCGAAGGGAAGTTGGGGGCGCGGGGCCGGATCAAGCATATCGGATGGGATCCGCCGGGCTGTCGGCGGGTCTGCGCCTACATCATCCTGGCAGCGCCAGACGCTCGTCCGGCGTCATGCGGGCCTCGGCTTGCCGGCGAATGTCCGGACCGGCATGGCGGAGCATGGCGCACCAATCTTCCACAGTGTACGTGGTCGCCATGCTGCCCCTGGCCAGATCGTAAATGACGCACGGCTTGTTCGCTATGGCCAGCCGAAGCACGTTGACGGCCGTGCCGGGCGATGCGCCGTCCCAGACCATCATGCCAAAGTCGGCGCGCCGCACCATCTCCCGGTCTTTGGTGGCGTGGACCCAGCACCCTCTGGCATCCTCAGGAGAAGGAACATGGTAGGTGGCCCAGTCGCCCAGATTGTTGCGGGGTTCCTTGCCCGCATGGAAGACCCCGACATGCTCGTAATTGTAGCCGGCGAGCAGGCCCTGCGCCTCGGTATCGGCTCCAGACGCGTCGCCAATCAGCACGCCGTGCTCGGCAGCAACGATCGCGCCGATGCGAGTGATGGCAGGTTCCGGCAGCTCGAATATCTCGCGTGATCCACCTATGAATATCATCGACATCGTGACTTTCCCTTCTCTCCAGCGTCCCCGCCCCGCGCCGGCCGCCCTCTCCCTCTGGCCCTGCGCGAGGGATCGTCACCCGAAGGCCGAGACGGCGAAGCCGGCGCGGGGAGCGGCGGGGCGCCGCGACTAGAGCCCGGCCGGCCGCAGGCCGGCGCGCCCGGACCCTGCCGCTGTCGAAGGCGCTACGCGCTGGAGCTAGTGGCCTTTGTCGGCCAGCCAGAGGCTCACGTCCTGGATCGAGCGCATGAGCACCGACGGATTGTCCCGCGCGGGGATGAAGCCCCAGCTCTGCCCGTACTGCTCGGCCTCGGCGTCGATCGCCCGCACCACCACCGCGCGGCCGCCGACGATGTCGGCGCCGGCGACGCAGCGACGCAGCGCGTCCTTGACCAGGCCGCTGCCGATGCCTTGTCCGGCATATCGGCGGTCGACGGCGAGTTGTCCAATCAGCAGGCAGGGGATTGGATCGGGGGGCCGTCCGGTGCGGATGGCGCGCGGCGCGCTGTTTGGCTGGATCACGCCCGGCGCGAGGCCGTAATAGCCGACGACTGTCCCCTCGTCGTGAACGATCAGGACGCGGGTGAACCCGCGGGCCTGGTTCGTTCGCGCGAAGCCGGCCAGCCAAGCGTTGAGCGCCGGCTTGCCGCAATCGAAGCTGTCGAGGCGGTGCGCGTCGTCAAGGAGTTCGATGCCTGAAAGCGCCACCTAGCGGTCCCAGGGCGGCGACCGACGCAGCCGCTCGGCCGCCTTCGGCGTGGGCGGGGCGGCGGGGGCTGAGATCGCCTGCATGAAGGCGTCATAGGCTTCCGGGGACACGCGGATGATGGTTTCGTTGAGGATGGCCGCCTGCGCCTCGTGGAGTGCTGCGCGTCGCATGAACTCCGTGCGCGAGAGGCCGAGCAGCTCCGCGCCGCGGTCGATGATGGTGAGATCATCATCGCGAAACCGCATCGAGACGGGTGTTTCCTTCCTCGTGGCTGTGATGGCCATGGCGCGCTCCTGTGCTGCGGACGTATATACGTCTATGTAACGCGGAACGCAATACCACATTGCGTGGCCGCAGGTTTCGCCGCGTCGATACGATCCGCGGAGGGTGCGGTGCTTCGCGCGCGGGGTTCGGTGGTGCGGATTGCGAGGAAGACGGCGCTCACGCGCCGCCCTCCTTGAAGCGCCAGACCGGGATCCCGAGGTGGCGGGCCTTATCGGCCAGGTTCTCAGTGATGCCGGAGCCAGGGAAGACGATGATGCCTGCCGGCACGACCGACAGCAGCTGGTCGTTGCGCCGGAACGGCGCCGCCTTGGCGTGGCGGTTCCAGTCCGGCTTGAAGGCGATCTGCGTGACCTTGCGGTTCTCGGCCCAGCAGGCGGCGATGCGCTCGGCGCCGCGTGGGCTGCCGCCGTGCAGCAGCACCATGTCGGGGTGCTTTTCGCGGGCCGTGTCGAGCGCGTCCCAGATCCGATCGTGATCGTTGAAGTCGAGCCCGCCGGCAAAGGCGATCTTGGTGCCGGCGGGCACCAGCACCTCGGTTTCGGCACGCCGCCGCGCGGCGAGGAAATCCCGGGAGTCGATGACCGCCGCTGTCAGCGACTGATGGGAGACTTTGGAGCCGGTGCGCGGACGCCATGCCGATCCCGTATTGGCCTCGTAGAGGTCGGCGACCTCGTCGCGCATGATCTCGAACACGTTGCGGCGCTCGATAAGGGTGATGCCTTCGGCGGTGAGCCGTTCGAGCTCGACGGATTTCACCTCGGAGCCGTCCTGCTCGTGCTGGCTCGTGCGCTGCGCGTCCTCGTTGCGATCGAGGCCGCGGGAAACACGCTCGGCGGCGCGGTGGAAGAGATTGGTGAAGGACCAGAGCAGGTCGTCGAGGTCAGGTTCGAGCCTGGTATCGCCCAGCATGCCGGCGAAAGTCTCGGCGATGCCCGCAAGCCCGGCCCGGATCGCCGTCTCGTCCGGCAGGGGGCGGGGGTCCGGCTCGTCCTGATGTGGACGGTGACCGTACATCTGCAGCTCGAGAATGACGCGGTCGGTCGGCGAGGAGGCGTGGTAGGGCTCGTAGGCGTCGTCGGAAGGAAGCTCGAAGGTCATGGCGCGTCTCCGTGGGTTGTGGCCGCGCCTGTCGCGGCCTGACAGCGCACCACGGCCTCGCTCGGGACGCGGCCGCACCGAAGGCCGTAGCGAAGCGGAGGACGGCGCAGCCGTTGCGGCCGTGGCCTGGGCGTGGCAGGGGTCGCCTCTCAGGCAGGCCGCAGGCGCGACCTCTCGATGGAACCGCCATGCCTGCGGGCCTTCCCATGAACGCCGGCCCTGCCCGCCCGCCGGGTCGCGCCGTTCATCCCGACTGCAGGAAGAGACTGGCATCCTCCGGGACGAGCTGATCGCGCAGCCATGCCGCGAGATGGGCCGGGCCAAGATGGCGCAGATCATCGTTGAAGTCGCCGAGCTGCGGCCGCAACGCCAGCGCGAGGATCCCGGCCTCACCTGCTCGCTGGCTGAGACGCTCGATGCCATGCCGGCCGGCGGCGTCAGCATCGGCCGCGATGTAGAGGCGGCGGCAGCCAAGCGGAAAGATCAGGCCGGCGAGGTGATTGGCGGAGGTGGCGGCGGCTACCGGCAGCGCTGGCATCACGACCTTTAGCGATGCCATCGTCTCGAGGCCCTCGCCAGCAGCCATGACCGGAACAGGCGTACCGGGCTGGAGGCCAAGCCAGATGCCGTTTCCGAGTAAGTGACCGAGCGAGCGGCGCGGATCGGCGATCGGCGCCTTTCCGTTGCCGCGTGCGTCCAGCCAGGTGCGCTGGACACCGGTAATACGCCCGTCGAGGTTGGTGACGGCGGCAATCAGGGCAGGAAGCGTCTGGCTGTCGCCCGTCACGAGATCGCGGTAGTAACAGCCGGGATGGAAGCGCAGCGCACGCTCATGCGTGGAGAGCAGGATGCCGCGACCGGCGAGATATCGTTCGGCAAGTGTGCCGGGAATCGGCTGCGACATGGTGAACAGGCGGCGCGCGGCGTCGGGAGAACCGCGTGCGGCGGCCAGCTGGCGCTCCGCGCCATCGGTTTGAGACTGGGGCTTCGGTCGCGGCATGGCGAGGAAGCGGCGGGCCTCTTCCGCGACCTCGCGGAACTCCGTGAGGCCACAAGTTTCGCCGATGACATCGAGTAGATCGCCGAATTCCGAGGACGCTTCATCCACCCACCTCCCGGCTGGACCCTTGGCATTGGCCTTCAGCCGGACGTGCATGGAGCGGCCACGCGTGTTGCGGACATCGCCGACGATCCAGTAGTTGCCGCTGCGGCGGCCGTTGGAGAGATATTCGCGGCACACCGCCTCGGCATGTTCGCCAAGACGCTGTGCCAGCTCGGATGCCGAGCTGGTCATGATCGCCTCCTCCGCTCAAGCCGCTGCGGCACGATCGGTGATGCCGATGAGCGGGTGACCATCGAGGAGCATGGCGAGGATGGTCCGACCTTCGGCGCGGGTCGGGATGAACAGCCTGAGCTTCCAGGAGATGATCTCCGAAACCAGCCCGAGAGTCTTCAGCCGCGGGACCATCGCTTCGGCAAAGCCGATCAGCTCGACGCGACAATCGTTCATGACGCGGCCACGACGAAGGATCAGGCCATCGGCGAGCTGCAACCCGATCCGTCCCTCGACCAGGCCGCTCCAGGCTTCGTTTGGAGTGAGAGTCGGGACATGATCAAGCCCGAGGTTGCGCAACATGGTCGCGACAAGCGTCGGCGCGATATGGCGTCCGATGATGCGTTCACCCTCATCGGTCTGGATGCGGTAGACCCGGCAGTCGTTGTCCGGCAGGCGCCGCCAGATCGGCAGGAGGAGGCCGGTGACGATGTGGAACGTGCTGGTGCTGAACTCGGGAAGCGCCGACAGTTCCATCTGCCAGCATTCGCAAAACAGTTTTCTGTCCGCGAGCTGCCAATGCGTTTCGGCAAGCGCCTCGATGCCGAAGCGCAGCTCGTCGGTCGGCCGCAACAGCCGTACGCGATGTTCGACGCTGCCGTCGTCGAGCATGAGACTCGCGGTCGGAAGCTGTATCGCCGCGCGGCTCGAACGTGTGTTGACGAGCAGGACCGATTGCGGCTCGCTACGTGCAATGTCGAGCGCATCGACAAGGCCGAGCGGACGCATGCGATCCTTGCGTCCGACGGTCAGCACGTGCGACTGCGCGCCTGAAACCGGGTGCGTGTAGACGGTGCGGCGGTCGGTGACAACGATGCTTTCCGCCGTGACCGTCTCCAGCCCTTTGTCGTAATTGCCGGCAGCGACAGCGCCTTCGATCTTGGCGGCCATCAACTGCTCGAAAACCTCGAACAGCAGGTTCTGCGTCTCGATGCGCAGCGCCAGAAGACGATTGAGCCAGGTCGTGATTGGCGGCAGCTCGTCGCGAAGGCCGCCTTCGTCCGTGGTTAGCGACAGGCCGGTGACGGTTTCGAAGGTGGTGAGCGAGCAGCCCTCGATCTTGCCCTGGTGCAGCAGCATGTAGAATTGCCGCAGGGCTGCGCGGGCGTATGGGCTTTCAAGATTGTCCTCGGCGCGGAACAGTCCGGCCCCGCCGGTCTGGCGCTGGCCGCGCGTGATGGCGCCAAGCGTGTCGAGCCGCCTGGCGATCGTCGATAGGAAGCGCTTACCTGCCTTGACATTGGCGGCCATCGGTCGAAACAGCGGCGGTTGTTTCTGATTTGTGCGGTGGGTGCGCCCGAGGCCCTGGATGGCATTGTCGGCGCGCCAGCCGGCTTCGAGCAGATAGTGCTTGCGCAGCCTCTGGTTTTTCGCGCCGAGATCGGCGTGATACGAGCGGCCGGTCCCGCCGGCGTCGGAGAAAATCAGCAGGCGCTTTTCATCGTCCATGAAGCCCTGGGTCTCGGCAAGGTTGGCCGAGCCCGGACGGTTCTCCACCGCAAGCCGGTCGATGCCGTCGCGACCGGACTTCCTGACAATGCGGCGCGCGCGGCCCGTCACCTCGGCGACGATCTCCGTCCCGAAATGGTGGATGATCTGGTCGAGCGCGCTGCCGACCGGTGGTAACGACGCGAGCTTCTCGATCATCTCGTCGCGCCGACGGACCGCCTCGCGGCATTGAACCGGATTGCCATCTTGGTCGTGGACGGGCCGCGAAGTGACGTTGCCATCGGCATCCGAATATTCTTCGAACAACTGCGTCGGGAAGGAATGCATCAAATACCCGCCGACGTATTCACGGGGTGTGACGTCGATGTTGAGGTCGGACCATTCCTCGGCCGGGATCTCGGCAAGGCGGCGTTCCATCAGCGCCTCGCCTGTCGAGACGATCTGAACAACGGCCGCGTGGCCATCGGCGAGGTCCCGCCCGATCGCGCCGAGCAGGCTCGGCGTCATCATCGAAGTAATCAGATGGCTGAAGAAGCGCTGCTTTGTGCTTTCGAAGGCCGATCTCGCCGCCGCCTTGGCGTTGCGGTTCAGCGTGACCGCCTCGCTGGTGATGTTGGTCGCCTCGAGCGCGGCGCTGAGGTTGTTGTGGATGATGGCGAAGGCATCGGCATAGGCATTGTAGATGCGGATCTGTTCCTCGCTCAGCTCGTGCTCCAGCAGGTCGTATTCGACGCCGTCATAAGATAGCGAGCGCGAGGTGTAGAGCCCAAGCGATTTGAGATCGCGGGCAAGCACTTCCATGGCGGCGACACCGCCATCCTCGATCGCGGCGATGAAATCGGCGCGGTTAGCGAACGGAAAATCGTCGCTCCCCCAGATGCCGAGGCGCTGCGCATAGGCGAGGTTCTCGACAGCGGTCGCACCTGTCGCCGATACATAAACGACCCGGGCGTCGGGCAGTGCGTGCTGTAGACGCAAGCCGGCCTTGCCCTGCTGCGAGGGTGCGACGTCGCCGCGCTCGCTTTTGCCCCCCGCGGCATTGGCCATGGCATGCGCCTCGTCGAAGACGATAACCCCGTCGAAAGGCCTTTTCGACGGCGTCGCAGGTTCGCCGATTCCCGCCGAGTTTTCTTTTGTGCCGGTCGGGTTAACCCTCCCCGCCTGCTGGCCGACCCAATCGATGATCTGGGCGAGCCGGGACTTATTGCCGTTGCGTTCCTGCGAGCGCAGGGTCGCATAGGTGGTGAACAGGATGCCTTCGGCAAGGCGGATCGGCGTGCCCTGCCGAAAGCGGGAGAGCGGCTGCACCAGAAGCTTCTCCTGGCCGAGGGCTGCCCAGTCGCGCTGGGCATCCTCGAGCAGCTTGTCCGATTTGGAAATCCAGATCGCCCGGCGGCGGCCCTGAAGCCAGTTATCCAGGATGATGCCGGCGACCTGGCGGCCCTTGCCGCAACCGGTGCCGTCGCCCAGGAACCATCCACGGCGGAAGCGGACGGCGTTTTGGGCGCCTTCAGGTGCTGCCGAGACGACATCGCAGGTGTCGTCGACAGTCCATGCGCCTGCGAGATGACCGCAGTGTGCTTCGCCGGCATAGATGACGCTTTCGATCTGTGCATCCGACAGCAGCCCCTCATCGATCACAGCATCCGGTAGCAATGGGCGATAGGAGGGCTTGGGCGGTGCAACCGCTGCCATCGCGGCCGATTGCACGAGCGACGTCGGATGCGGCATCGCCCTTGGAATGTGGATCGACTGGAGCGCGTAGGGCTCGTAGATGGTGTCGGTTAGATGGCCTCCAGCTTGCGGCGCCCAGTCGCGCAGCTCGTAGGCAAGCGGCTCGGCCGGCAGGCTGTTTGCCAGGACCGATCGGGCAGGCAAGGCCCGGGCAAGCGGGCGAGCCGGCCGGAAAACCTTCAAAGCGTTCGGCAAGGCATTGGCGGGTGCGGAGCTTGCCGCGGATCGGTCGACCATGCGCCGCGAGGCGCTGCGCAGAACCCCGTTGGCAACAGCACCAATGGAATCGGGGTAGCCGCCCGGGATCCGTGGCGGCAGACCGTAAATCCAGGAAAGAAGCGTCTCTACGTCCGGAGCCTTGCCCGGCGAGGCGACGAAGCGGGTGGGGTCGGCGGCCGGTGACTTGTCGATGACGGTTACCCGGGTTTCGGCAGTCGTGCCATGGCGGGCGTAGACGCGGCCGTCGATCGCCGCCGTGAACACGACAGTGCCTTGCTCCTGCAGGCGCGCGAAAGCCGGTCGCCATTTTGGGTTTTCGGGAGAAAAGTTGGCGCTGGTGATCGCGACTAGCCGCCCGCCTGGCTGAAGGCGTGCAAGAGCGGACGTCAAATGCCGCCATGATGCGTCGGCGACACGGCCATCGACATAGGCGCCGACCGTGAACGGCGGGTTCATCAACACCACGGACGGCTGGACGCCGGCATCGAGATGGTCGTCGATGTGAGCGGCATCATGACGAAAGGTGGCAGCGCGCGGAAACAAGAGGCCGAGCAGACCGGCGCGCGTTGCAGCCAGCTCGTTGAGCGCGAGTGAGGCCTGCGCGATTTCGGCATGCACGACAAGCAGGCCAGTGCCGGCTGAAGGCTCCAGCACGAGATCCGATGGAACGATCGCCGCGGCCCGGGCGGCGACAAAGGCAAGCGGCAGCGGTGTGGAAAGCTGCTGCATCGCCTGGCTTTCTTGTGAGCGCCGCGTATGCGTGGGCACGAGTTGCGCGACCTTCGTCATCATGGCGAGGGCTGCCTCTGGCGAAGTCGAGCGCAAAAGAATTGCCGCTCCGAACTTGCGGATGAACAAGACTTGGGCCACCTCAAGCGCCTCGTAGGCGTCCTTCCAGACCCAGTAGCCCTGCGCGTCCGTCCCGCCGAAGCAAGAAGCCATGGCGGCCCCCAGCACACTGATGCTGATCGGCCGCCCGCCTTCGAGCGAGACCAGGAGAAGATGGCCTGCCCGAAGGATTGCCTCGGCGCGGTTGGCTCGGCGAGGCGTGGGCGTGGCAAGGGTAGCGGGCGCCGTGGCGGCGGCCGGGGCGGTGACTATGTTCATGGGATCGTTCCTTGTCCGTGGAGGGGTTCAGCCTCGCCGGCGCTCTCTCTGCGCCGCCTGGGCCGCATCCCTCCCGGCCCCCACTCTGCCTCCAGCGACAGAACTCCCCGCAGGTTGCCCCTCCAGGAAGTGTCGCAACTCCATGCGGAAGCAGGAATGCTCAGGCGATGAGGGACTTCAGTTGGGAAGATTTATGAGAGCGAGCCGCCTGGCTTCGGGCGGCGCTTGGCGAGCGCATTTTTCCATGCCGCGGAGAAACACTTCGCAGACGCGCGACACGGTCGCCACACTGCGCGTGGATTCAATTGATTAATCGTAAGCTCGATGAACGCGTTCCGCCCTAATCACTGCGCAAAATCTTTGCCTCGAGCGCGGCCGCCACGAATGCGCGCCGAGCGGCTGGGGGACGAGCCTCGCCACGCAGCACCTGCAGACAGATGTCTATCGCTGTCCTGCGTTTCTCAGTCTGGCGAGGGAGATCGCGAAGCAAAATGGTGGCTGCGTCGTTGACATCGTGCACGATGCGCTCCGATCCGTGGCGGCCAAGCTGAACGACGACTGGCCTCTCAAACCTGCTCAAGACAGCCAACTCCCCCGCATTCCATCACATTGCCGCACGGAAACCCTGCATTCAGCGTCCCTGAACACGGCAGATAACCAAGGCTATCTGCGCAGGAGATCCTCTTGAAGCAAATCCCTCACCGGGAACATGACAGCCCAATGATCTCGAGCCGGGCCTGCCCCCGCTAGGCCCAAGACCTTTTTAGTGGAGCCCAAGCCTTTTTTTCAGTTCGGCATTCTCCTTGCGAAGGCGTTCCGCAAGCAGGCTCTTCAGGCGCTTGTTTTCTTCCTCGAGCGCGACCAGGTCCTTGAGTTCGTCGGTCTCTGCTGCAGGGATCGTGGCTTTCTTCCAAAGATAATAGGTCTGCTCCGAGATCCCGGCCTGCTTCACCGCGCTTCTGTGGGTGGCGCCGCTTCTGACCGACCTTTCGATCTGGGTAAGCTTTTGGGCGCGATCCTTTTCAGAATAGACCTTGCGGGGTCCGCGCGCCGTTGCCGCCGCTACCCCATTGGCTTGGGCAGCCGCCTCGGCGCCATTGGTCCGGGCGGGTGGGGTCGACTGAGCTTTTACCTTCCCCGAGCGCCGGGGCTTTTTCTTGGTACCTGGCGTGTCCAATTTCGTCGCGCCTTCCGTTTCGACACCTGCCAATTCAGCTTGTTCTGGATCTGCCATTTGGTGCTCCGATGTCATTTGCTGCAATCGTTCAGCATCACGGGCCACGATACTGGAGTCAATATCCTGATGACTTGACGGAGCAACGTTCTGGAGCTCTGTGGATGCTTCGGCGAAGGCTGCTGAGAAATCAATGTCGCCCCAGATAGAGCCATTGCGCCTTTCATAGCCGCGCTTCTGTCTGACTTCCACAATGAACGGTCGGGTCTGCCGCCTCATAATTCTTCCTTGACTGAAATACGATCGTATAGAAACCGCAACTGAAGACGACTCAAATCGTTCAGGCAATCTCCATTGTGGGCGGAGCTTTATCGGACAACGTCGATTAGGAGCAAGAGCCGTTTTACATCGATCGAATTTGGCGTTCAGCCGGTACCCAGCTCCAAGGAATTGAGCGCTCTCGTTGGTCACTTGGTAGGTAGAAGGTGATCGATTTCGTCATCGGACAGATCCTCGAGGAGCTTGAGAACGGCGCCCGACCCGCCAGCGTTGACCATAATGGTCCGCTTTCCCCGATGCTGCGACGGCCAGGCATCGGGATCGATGTCGCCGGCGCGCCCCTGGAAATCCGGATGCGTCGCGATCCAGATTGCTTCGAGCTTTTCCTCGCGCGTCATGCTGTCGGCAGCGCCCGTTTCATGAGCAACGATGGCGGCCCGCATCGCGTCCGGACTGTGTCTGTCGGACAGGTCGCAGAACCCGTGGAACCAGCGTTCGCGACCGCGAACCCTGATCGCAAAGAAGACGCTGGTGACATACCTTGGCCTTGTATTCCGATATGCCGAACATGCCGGTGCGCTGAAACAACGGTGGCAGGAGCTCAAGCATGGAGTGGTATTCCACGCTGGAGATCTGGAACCACTCACCAGCGTATGGAGTGCCCGATAGCGGGTCGACGCCTGGCACGTCGCGGTGGCGGTTGAACAGTTCGAACATCTGCTCCCGTGTCGCGACACCGTCGAACACTTTTCTGAAGGGCGGATGTGAAGGCATGGCGCTTCTCCTCGATGGCACGCCAAAGGCACGCGGAATGTTCCACGAGAGCGCCGCGATGGCGTGAAGGTTTTGTCCTGGATTGAAGGTCGGTGGCGCCAGCCGGCGCCTGCCGGCAGCCCATTGAGCGAGTGGCAGAGCAGGCGGAGCTTTGCCGGCAGGCAGCGTCGTCAGGCGGCGCGAGTTCTGTTCGCCATCAGAGCTTGATTTCGACCGAGGCCAGTTTTGGCGCGAACAGCAGCAGCGAGCGCCGGGATGTCGTCCAGTAGGGCAAGCGCCACAATGTGGTTGGCGCCGCCTGTATAGTCCTTGCGGCCGTTGCAGGTGCGGATCAGGATGCCGTGCCCGGACGAGCGTCTCTTCTGCTGGCCGTCATAGGCGCAGCTTTTGTTCCAGTCGAACATCTCGATCTCCATGAACCGGAATTGGCCTGCTGTCGTTCGACCGCAGACCTGTCGTCGGTTGGCTATTTGGGTTGGAAAGGTGGGACGACCGCCCCTCGTTGGTCACGTCGGGGCCAAGCTCGTTGGCGAAAACTCACCATGAGGGCCCGGCAATTGCGCCGGACCCTCCTGGTTCGTGACGCCGGTTATTCGGCGGCCTGGAGACGGTTCGTCTCGTCGTCGACACCGGAGGCGACCTCCACCGACGGGCAATCGGCATCGCCGGTGAGAAAGGCCGGCAACTCGGCTGGGCCGACCTCGGCACCGTCGCCCGATATGTCTCCGACCACCGGCTCGTCGGTATCGGCAACAGGACCGTCCTGTTCGAGGCGCAGCGGCTCGGGCAGCCAGTTCGACCCTTCGAGAAGACGGCCAGCTTCACGCGCCATGAGGTCCTTCTTCATGTGGTCGATCATCTGCGCGGAGTCCTCGCCGCGGGCCTCGCGAACCGCCTGCACAATCCGGGCTTTGGTGACCCGGCCGAGATAGTTGTCGACAGTCGGTTCCCAGCCGGCCGTGACCATGTCAAAGCCGAGCGTGGTGGCAAGTGCATCTGCGTGGGCAAGCGCACCCGGCCGCCTGTTCCAGGGCTCGACGACGGCGTTGAGCGAGAGCGACGCGCAGTGCGCGAGCAGCGCCTTGCGGCTCGCTTCGTCGAGACCGAGCAGGAAGTCCCAGAGCTTGTCGCTGTCGGGCATATCCCGGTCCCAGGCCTCGTGACGCTCGGCAATCTCTTTCGCCCAGGGAGTTTCGGCGAGACCCTGGACCTGACCGAAGCTGTTGTTCACCATGGTGACCTCGAGGCAGCTGTCCTTGGCGAAATGGTAGAACACCTGCAGCATGAGGGCATGGAGAACGGTGACGAAGGCGATGTCGACGTTGCTCGCGAGCGCGTTGCGCAGCGCCAGCGTCTTTTGCGCCGTAAGGTCGAAGACAAGCCGTTCCGGCAGCGGCTTGATGCCTTCTTCCTCGGGCTCGTCGGCCGCATCGGATCCGCCGTTCGTCGACCTGCTGTTGACTACGACGCCATTGGCGCCGTCCTCATCGGACTGCGACGCGTCACGTTCCCCGCCGTCGGCCTCCTTGTCATCGTCGGCCTCAGCCCGGGGCTCATCCTCGGGACGAACAAATCCGGCTTCGATCTGGAGCTGGCCGTTGGCGCCGAGGGTCACGAACGCTCCGGCAATGCCCTTCTGCGCCGGATCGTAGACCTGTGGTCGATCGCTGAACGCGTCTAGTTCGGCGCCAAGCTGATCAAGCCTGTCCTCGATCTCCTGGTCGGCTTCCTCCATCTCGGCATATTTGGCGTCGAGCGCATCATACTCGGCCTTCGCCGCGTCGTAACGGGCGATCTCCTCGACGCTCATCTCCGCCTGTTCCGCGTAGATGCGCCGCATGCCGGAGGTATGCCCATAAGCGAAGCTGATTGCCGCTTCGACCCACTTCCAGCCGTCGGCGCGGATTGTCTCGGCATCGATCTTCAGCCTGTCGAAGACCAGCTGCTCGAGAAGGGCAGCATCCTGGAACCAGCCGCCGGAATCCTGCTCGAACAGATCGCGCAGGATGACGCCGCCGGCAGCCTCGTAGGCCTCTGCGCCGACATAGACCGCCCGGCGATCATCGGCGCGAACCGTGGTCTCCGTTAGAAGGCGCCGGATGTAATAGGGTTCCTGCATGTGCGGATTGCCGGATATGCGCTCCCAGACCTGCTCCTGACGGGAATGGTCGTCGGAGATCGAGAACGCCATGATCTGCTCGAGGCGGATTTCATCCTTCTCGTAGAGCTCGAGCAGTTTTGGCGTGACCGAGGCGAGCCTCAGCCGCTGTTTGACGGTCGCCGCCGACACGAAGAACCGGGCGGCGATTTCCTCGACGTCGAGCCCCTGCTCCTTCAGTGCCCTGAACGCTCGGAACTGGTCGAGCGGATGCAGGGTTTCGCGATGCAGATTCTCGGCAAGCGAGTCCTCTTCGGCCGATGTCGTTGCGCTGCGGTTGAGGATGCAGGGGATCGGCTCGTTCTTCGCCAGACGCTTCTGCTTGACGAGAATGCCGAGCGCGAGATAGCGGCGGCCGCCGGCAGGCACCTCATACATGCCGGTCTCCTCGTCGTTTGCGTCGAGCACCGGACGGACGTTCAGGCTCTGCAGGAGCTTGCGGCGACCGATGTCCTCTGCGAGTTGCTCGATGGTGACGCCGTCCTTCACCCGACGAACGTTCTTCTGCGACAGCACGAGTTTGTCATAGGCAATGTTCTCCGCTGCATTCATAGCGATCTTCTGGCTGGCCTTTGCCATGGTCAGGGTCTCCATGACGGGCGGCCCGGGGCCTCTCCCCGAACCTCCAAACCCGTCAAAAACCCCTCCCCTCCCCCCTCTGCCTCTCACGGCCGCGCCGGCGCGGCACAGGCCGGTTCCACGCAACCTGGCGGCTGGACCGACGGAGAAAGACGAGCTATATATCTTCCACAAACGTGGAAGGATTACTGTCGTGGCCGGATTTAACAGCGAGGTACTCACCGCCACTGAGGCAGCGTCGGTGACGCGGGTGCCGCTCAAGCAGGTGCATCGAATCATCGACGCCGGCTTGCTGCGCGGCCGTGTCGAGATGCGTCGCGGCAGCCGCGTCATCGTCGGTTCGGGACTAGTGGGATTGCGTCTGGCGTGGTTGACGGCCGAGACACTGACACCAACGGCACGTCGGCGCATCGTCGAGCGCGCGATCGCAACCGACGCGGCATCGGTGGTTGCCGCCGCCCCACTGAAGGTCGACCTGAAGCCGATCGCCGCCGAGGTGAAGATCGGCCTCGCCCGGCTTCGGAAAGCGAAGGCGATGGTGGCGCGCGATGCAGACATTCTCGGCGGCCAGCCGGTGTTTGCCGGAACGCGTGTGCTTGTTCATGACATCGCTGACATGCTCGCGGCTGGCGATACGCCGGACGCGATCCATGCCGGCTATCCGCAGTTGGCCCTCGACCAGGTCGAGCTTGCCGCCGACTACGCGCTTGCCTATCCCCGGCGCGGCCGTCCGCCGGCAAAGCCAGTCTGGCGGACCACGCCGTCAAAATCGTCGCGCACGGTCAGTCTCGACGATTTGCCGGCGACTTCGTGAAGTTCCTGATCGACGAATGCCTGAGCCCGGACCTTGCGAAACTGGCGCGAGAGAGTGGGTATCCGCAGTCCAGCCACGTGCGCTGGCTGGGCCTGGCGGGCGCGAAAGATCATGTTGTGACCAGACGCGCTGTCGATGACGGCTATGTCCTGGTTACCCACAACACGACGGATTTCCGGGGGCTTTACGGTCGCGAAGACCTGCACGTCGGATTAATAGCCTTCAACACGGCGCCAGGATTGATGAGTCTCGATCTTCAGGTGCGGCTTTTCCTCCTCGCCCTTTCGGAACTCGGCGGCGAGGAGGCATGGAACGAAGCGCTGGAGATCTCAGTGGACGCGGATCGAACCGTGACGATCGAGAGGTTCGATCTTCCAGAATAGCGGTTATTCGTCCGGTTCGCGAATGTCGACCTGGCCAGCGAAGCGCCTCCAACATACGGGCATGGTCGATGAGGACATGGATGAGCGCCTGGCGATCGAGGGTGACGGTCATGCTGGTGCTGCGTGTGCGCTCATGCCGTTCATTCAGCGTTTCGAACTCGTCCATGGTGGTGTGGCGAAAGGCGCCGTCCCCCTGGTTGGCGGAGCGGCGCCTCGAAGAGGGCGATGATCGGAGAGCCGGCGATGCGATGTGCAGGATCGCCGGTTGGGCGCAGGATCAGTGGGCGAGGTCGAGGAGCTTCTTGGCCTTGCCTTCCAACTCGAGCCGGACGTCTTGGTGCTGCTTGTCGCGCGCGACGCGGGTGATGCCCTGCACGAAATCGAAAACCGATGCCGGCGGATGGCCTTCGTTGGTAAGCACGGCATCGATGATCTTCGCGGTTTCGCCCTTGGAAAAGCCCCGCTTGCGCAGGAAGGTGGTTCGGTCGTCGTCGTTACGTGCGACAACGCGCTCGCGCGCCGCCTTGATGCCGTTGACGAAGGGCATCGGCGAGGATTCGGCGAACTGGATCAGCGCCGGCTCGGCTTCGAGCGCAAAGCGCGAAGCAGCATATTTGGAGTGGCGGATGGTGATCTCCTCGAATTCTTCAACACCCCAGAGATTGCGGTTCTGGCAGACGGCGCGGAGGTAGAAGCTCGCTATGCCGAGCGTCTTGGCGCCGACCTCTGAGTTCCAACAGTAGAAGCCGCGGAAATAGAGATCGGGCGAGCCGTCCGGGAGCCGCCCAGCCTCTATGGGGTTGAGGTCGTCGACCAGGAAAATGAAGATGTCGCGGTCCGAGGCATAAAGCGTCGTCGTGTCCTTCGAGATGTCTACATTGGGATTGTAAATGCTGGTCGACCAGTCGAGCACGCCGGGCACCTTCCAGCGCGTATCGCCAGTGCCGTTGCCAGCGATCTTTTGTACGGCCTCAACGAGTTCGTGGTCGAAAATCCTCCCATAGTCTGGACCAGTGACTGCTCGGAGCTCGAGACGGCCGTTCGCGATCTCGAGCGTCTTGACCTGCTCGGCGCGGTGCGTGGAAAGGCCATACTGCAGATTGATCCCGGCGAGCGCAGCCGGAAGCTGGCGCAGATAGGTTGCGGGTGCGCCGACCAGGCTGGCGAGCTGACCAAAACTCCAGTGTGTCGGCGCGACCGGCGTGTGGGCGTCCGGCAGCATGAGCGTCAGCCTCTCGGGATTTTCACGGGAGGCTTCCACACGGATCGCGTCGCTTTCCACGATTCGCGTCTTGCTGCGTTCGGACCGCCGCCTCACCGCATTGTTGAGGTCGGTGAGCGACAGGTAGCGTTCGTCGTCCGGCCGGTTGAACCATTCCGACGACACGCGGCCAATGCGCTGGCCGCGGCTGACATCCACCTTGTAACCGTTGTTCCCGCTCCGCACGGGCGCCTGAATTTCCATCTGGGTCATAGCTCTTGCTCCTCGACGGGGCGCCAGGAGCCTCTCTCCAGGCTTTCGCCCGCCGCCAGCACTCCGCTCCACCCTCTCCCTCTGTTGGCGCCGGCCAAACCGGCACGAGCGCTGCGCTTGCGGCAGCTTTTTCCTCGGAGATCTGCCTACGGTGAAGACCGGCCGCAGGCCGGCCTTCAGCGCAACGGCAGTCCGCTCCCGCAGCGAGACGCCCCCGCTATTGGCCGGGGCTGGTCACCCACATGAAGCGTCAGGCCACCTTCCAGCGCATTCGCACTGCCGGCGAGAACAATCGCGGTTGCCACGATGCCGAAATCATGAATCAATGCGCGTCCAGGGATGCGGCGGCACCCGGAGCGATGGAGGCGATGCGACGATTCAGAATTGCTGACCAGGTCATAGAAGAAACGGTGTCTGACCTGCAGGTCGTGCTTGCGGATGCCTACCAGCGCAAGAGCCGGCCACTTTGCCTGTGCCAAGCGCCGGGTGTGGCAATGTATATTGCCCAGGTCGGCGAGCAGTACATCGTCAAGCGCATGCCATCGTCGGGCGGCGGGCATGATCCGTCCTGTTCGTCCTACGAGCCGCCCGATGAGCTATCCGGTCTCGGCATGCTGATGGGGAGCGCAATCCAGGTTGATCCCGAGAGTGGGCTGGCCTCGCTGAAGCTGGATTTCAGCCTGTCGAAGGTCGCTGGCCGGGCAAGACCTGTCGCGGGTGCGGGCAGCTCCGACAGCGTGACCGGCGATGCAAAGAAATTGTCCTTGCGCAGCCTGCTTCAATACCTTTGGCACGAAGCTGAATTGACGGCCTGGACCTCACGCTGGACCGGGAAGCGCCATTGGTGGAACATCCGATGGCACCTGATCGAAGCCGCAAGACAGATGACGGCGAAGGGCGGGATGTTGAGCGAAATCCTGTTCGTGCCGGAGCCGTTCCGGTCCGCCGACAAAGCCGGGATCGAGCAGCGACGTGCTGCGGCGCTTGCGCCTGCTCAGCCACCGAAGACCGGCCCGAGGCAGCTGATGATCCTCGTTGGCGAGGTCAAGGAACTTGAGCCGGCGCGCAGCGGTCATAAGCTGATCATCAAGCACATGCCAGGGTTGGTATTTTTGGTCGATGATGGACTTTGCCGCCGGCTTCAGTCTCGCTTTGAGACCGAGCTAATGCTGTGGGACACTGATGAGGCGTCACACCTGATCGCGATCGCGACGTTCGCACTCACACCGACCGGGCTCGCCGTCATCGAGGAACTGGCACTGATGGTGGTGGCGGAAAACTGGGTACCTTACGAGTCCGCTTACGAAAAGAAGCTGGTCGATGCACTGGCCAGGGTGCAGACGCGCAGCGTAAAGGGCCTGCGCTACAATTTGCCGGCAGAGCGGCCGGTAGCTGCCGCCCTGGCACAGGGGCAGCCGCGATCGACTGCGCTTTACATCGTCCCGCCAATTGCCGATTCATCCTACCTGGATGCAGTTGAGGAGTTGATCGCATCGCGACCCGAAATCGATGCGTGGTTGTGGAGGGTGGCGGATGGAGACATGCCACCCCTGCCCACATGATTTTAGCTGGGGGCTTTGGCCGAACAAAAGCCAATAAGCGAAAGCCCACTCGGCCGGGGCCAAGTGGGCTTTGTCTGGCGGAACGCAGCACCTATCCGTCCGTGAAGGTCGCATTGCCATGGTAAAGATTAGATTAGCGAGATCGAATTTTAGAATATGTTTAGGTTCTGGCGCAGCTTGCGGCAGGCGAAAGCTGTTCCGCCCGCGGCGAGGTTTTGGAGCGTCATGATGACCGTCTCCTTGCATGCCTGCAGGAGTCGATCTCCCCACAGCCTTGCTTAGGATCGCCGGGCAGTTCCCGCGTTCCTGCCACGTCCTCTCGATTCAAGCAGCGGCTTGATGCAACACTTCAGGGCGCGGCAACGCTACCTGGAGATTGTCGATTAGCCGCGTTTCGCCAAGCCAGGCAGCGACGAGCAGGCGCGCTGGTCGATCCAATGTGAGTATTGAGGCAAGGTCCCTCTCCGAGCGCAGCTCGAGATACTCGACCTTCGAGAAGCCGGCGGCGAGGATCGCCTCTCGGCCGACAGTCAGCGCACGCTGTATAGATTCTCCTGAACTCAGCTGCCTGGCAGTTTGGCCCAGGATTTCAGCCAGTCGAGGCGCCCTGTGGCGCTCAGCCAAGGACAGGCGCGCGTTGCGCGACGACATTGCCAGGCCATCGGCTTCGCGAACCGTCGGGCCAGCGATGATCTTGATTGGGATATCGAGGTCACGGACAAGCTGGCGCACGACGTGAAGTTGCTGAAAATCCTTTTCGCCGAAAAACGCCAGATCGGCGCCAGTCTGAAGAAGAAGCTTCGTGACCACGGTGGCTACACCATCGAAGTGGCCGGGCCGAAACGTGCCGCAAAGCCCCTCGCTCACACCGCCGACCGAAACTGTGGTCCCGAAGCCTTGCGGATATATGTCGGCGGCATCGGGAGCATAAAGAATATGGGCGCCAGCAGACGCGAGCTTGGCGGCGTCATCGTGTTCCGTGCGCGGATAGGCAGCCAGGTCATCGGCATTGTTGAATTGCCTCGGGTTGACGAACAGCGTCACGATCACCCGATCAGCCTTGGCCAGCGCGGCCCGCACGAGGCTGAGATGACCCTCATGCAGGGCACCCATGGTTGGCACAACGGCAATCCGTAGGCCCTCGCGGCGCCACGCGGCAACGATGCTGC
>NZ_JBSKBR010000030.1:0-48880 GCF_053714315.1 Mesorhizobium sp. PL10
CCAGTCGAGCCCGTCGCTCCAGTGGAGCCAGTCGCCCCGGTATCACCTGTTGCTCCGGTCGAGCCGGTCGCTCCGGTATCGCCGGTTGCACCAGTAGAACCTGTCGCTCCCGTATCGCCGGTCGCACCTGTGGCTCCGGTAGCACCAGTTGCGCCAGTCGAGCCCGTCGCGCCAGTCGCTCCGGTATCACCGGTTGCTCCGGTCGAGCCTGTCGCACCAGTAGAGCCGGTGGCACCAGTCGATCCTGTCGCTCCCGTGTCGCCAGTTGCACCTGTTGCGCCTGTCGCCCCGGTCGATCCAGTCGCTCCGGTGGAGCCGGTCGCACCAGTAGAACCTGTCGCTCCCGTATCGCCAGTCGCACCTGTGGCTCCGGTTGCACCAGTCGAACCAGTTGCGCCAGTGGCGCCCGTTGCACCGGTCCCACCCGAAGCACCCGTGTCGCCGGTCGCACCTGTTGCACCGGTCGAGCCAGTCGCACCAGTAGAGCCTGTTGCACCAGTCGCGCCAGTCGCACCGGTCCCGCCCGAAGCACCTGTCGAGCCAGTCGCACCTGAAGCGCCTGTCGCACCAGTAGCGCCCGTCGCGCCCGTTGGTCCGGTCGCACCTGCGCCAGTCGCACCCGTGGCTCCAGTCGCCCCTGCAGGTCCTGTCGGGCCGGTCTGCCCCACTTGGCCAATATCGTAAGATCCTGTTTGGAACGTGTCGCCATTTACACCATTATTTACATGTCCATTGTTAGGATTAACGCCATCCGTAAGAACATACACTCCAGCATTATATGTAAGATGTGCATAAACGTCGTTGCCGTTGCTGACAACGTCATAATTATCGCCAATATTTGGGATTGTCACGGTAACCTCAAATACAGTTGCTCCATCGACCGGACCAGGCGGTAGAACGAAACTGCCGACAATCACGTGAGGACTAACAGAAGTATCGACAAGATAGAATGTATTGATACTGCTACTGGTGCTTCCGGTAATAGTACCGTGCAGCGTCAGATTACCTGAGGCAAGCAATCCGGCGTAACGTGCCACCCCGTAGGCACTCAGCGGCGGTAGCGCATTCGCGCGGACAACCAAATCCCAGGCACCGCCCAAAGCGGCCGCGCCAACCATCGACCTCGAGGCACAAACAACCACGCCGACGGCCCGTTCCAGCGCCGCCACGAATTTCTCGCCGGTGTCGCCCGCAGCCGTCTCGCAACTCCACAGCCGCAACTCGCCGTCCGCCGCAATCGCCCTGCCGATTGCGGCGAGATTCTCAGCCTCTTCCTCCAATGTGGCGAATGACCAGCCTCCCGCGGCGAATTGAACCCGTCCCGGCGCGCCATGCGCCATTATGTGGATCGCATCGAGGCTTTCGTGCCCTGCGAGCGCCGCAGCGATCTGCTGCGCCGCCGGTCGGTGGCCGTCCAGCACGACAGCTTGGACTTGCGGTCGCAGATTGCCGAGCACTGTCTGGAGGTCGGAGACTGAAGGATCGACAAAAAGAACTTCAGAGGCACGGGCCATGACTGGCTCCTGTTGGCTTCGAATTCAGTTCGAGGGAAAGCCGCCCACCGGCTTGGCCGGCGAGCGGTCAGGAGAGGGGGATTTGGGCGCGGTCATCTTCCTGACGGGCCGACGGCACCGTCGAGACGTTCGACAGCGGGGCTCTCTACGCGGAGGAAGCTGCAGGCCTGGAAATTCCCGCCATGGTCAAACGTGCCAATCGCAAACGAACCGGCTGCGGCCGGAACCTTGACGGTGACGGCGACGGCGAGGCTTCGTTTGACGGCCTTGGGAAGAATGACCTGACCGACGATGGCGCTCTTGGCCGTGTCCAGGATAAAATATGGCACATTTTCGGTCGTGTCGCCGATGGGCAAGACGCCTCTAACGGCAACTTCCATGACCGCAAACCCTGCTATGTAGCTCATCATCTTCTCCTTGGTCGCCAACGGCCGTGCCGCAGCTTCTCTTGGTTCGTACCCTTGGATTTCAATCGCTGGTTTCAATCGCTGCCGAGCGCGGGCGCTCGATGAGGTGAGCGTGGCGTTCGCAGGCGCGCGGCGGTCCACGGGACGCCGAAGAATACCCGTCAATCGCGGGGCAATCCTTGCTGGCGGCCAGGTGCGGATAATTGAGGGATTGATCGAAGCGGAAGCCCGCGCCGCGGGCGCATCGTTTCGTACTTGGTATCACACCAACCACAGCCAACTCCCAACACGCATGTCTCGATTTCTCGACGACAACTTGCGAGGGAACCGACTACTTGCGAGGGAACATCAGGTTGGGAAAACGCTAGACTTGAGTTCAAGGCAGTCCGACGTCTTCGTTGCACGCCACCAAACACTCTCTGCGCCCTCATGCAAAGAAGTGACTTGCTCCAGATACTCTCCTGGCTTCGCAGACCGCGCGAACCGACAGGCCTACTGCCCGGTCCACGGCAACCCTCCACATATGTAAGACATTAGTAAATTATAAAATTAGCAACTTGTAAATAACCTGTTTACGATTTGTTAATTGCGCAATCACGACTGACTATCTTGGCAAACATCGAGATGGCGCGCATGCGGCCAAATGCATCGGAAAATCCGGGGCTTAAAGATGCTCCACCTCGTAGCGACGAAGCCTTGATATTGCGGCGGAGTTTTTCGCGTGAGCGATTGAACCCGATTGGAAGGTTTGTTCGCCCCCTTCGTCCAAGGCAACCGCGAGGCCTTGCTGGGATGAAAAGTGCTGGCTAACAATGGACGGCGCTGGGGTCGCATTTGCAAAGGAAGGGATGAGCGTAACTTTGGAACAGAGGTCATGCAAATGGCCGAGGCAGGGGGAAATGCACATCCGGCATGGAGGTCGGACGCGTCCGCATCGGAACGGATCGCTGTCCCAATTGACACCCTGGCACAGATGTGACCGCCTGCAGTCCTGCGCGGAGCCAACAGTCAGCTCATGAGAAACGGCAAGCGCCTCTGCCTCAACATGATCGTCAAGAACGAGATGGCGAACCTTCAACGCTGTCTCGGTGCGGTTGTCGACCATATAGACTGCTGGGTAATCGGCGACACCGGCTCGACCGATGGGACCCAGGATTTCGTCAAATCGTTCTTCGCTGCTCGCAACCTGCCGGGCGAGTTGCACGAATTCCCGTTTCATAATTTCGAGCAGGCGCGCAACGCGGCGCTCGATCACGCCTATGCCTCGCCGCTCGCTTATGACTATCTGCTGTTCGACGACGCCGACATGGAGTTGATGGTCGAGGACGCTGGCTTCCGCGAGCGGCTCGACGGCCCGGGCTACCGGCTGCTGCAGCGCTCGGATTCCGGCCTCGCCTATTGGAACACGCGCCTTGTCAAACGCGACGCCGGTGCACGCTACCATGGCGTGACCCACGAGTATCTCGACGTGCCCGGCGGCGTGCAGGAACTGAGGGGTGCCTGGTACAAGGACCACGCCAGCGGCTCGAACCGGGTGGACAAGTTCGAGCGCGATGCCAGGCTTTTGCTGGAGGCCCTTGAGAAGGATCCGGAAAATCAGCGCTACTGGTTCTACCTCGCGCAATCCTACCGCGACGCCGGGCGGACGGCGGAGGCAGCAGTGGCCTATGCCAAGCGCGCCGCGATGGGCGGCTGGGACGAGGAGGCGTGGAACGCACGGTTGCAAGAGGCGCGCTGCCTGCGCAAGCTCGGCGACGAGGCTGGCTTCGTTCAACAGGCGCTCGCCGCTTTCAATCAACGGCCGCAACGCGCCGAACCGCTCTATGATCTGGCACGGTTTTACCGCGAGAAGGGGGTGAACGATGCCAGTGTGTTGTTCTCCGAAGCAGGGCTGGCGATCAAGCGGCCGGAGCAGGACATCCTGTTCATCGAGGATTTCGTCTACACGACAGGCTTGCGCGAAGAGTATGCGATCGCGGCGAATTATGCGCACGACCCGGTGCGCAAGGATCGCGGTTTCGCGATGTGCAACTGGCTGGCGCTGGACCGTAGCATCGCCTACGAACACAGGGAGTTAGCGCGATCGAACCTGTTTTTTTATCTGCAGCCCGCCAAGACAACGATGCCATCGTTCAGCGCGCGCCCTCTCGGCTTCACCCCCCCTGACGGCTACCGGCCAAGCAGTCCGTCAGTAACGCGATTGGGTGCTCAGATCGTCCTGGTTCAGCCGACCGTTACCTACACACCGAACGGAGATGGCCGGGCTGATACACCCAACGAGACGCCGAGCCGAACGCGCAATTTCCTCGTTCATCTGAATGAAGATCTGGTGGTGCAGTCAGCCGCGGAGATTCTGGCGCCGGCCGACCTGCCAGAACCGGGCTTCGAGGCCATTCGCCTGTTTGCCCGAGGCGAACAGCTGTGGACCGTCGCATGCTCGCACGCGTTGATGGCAGACAGCTGGTGGGAACCTATTATTGCACGCCTTGACGGCCGCCAACCTAACGCATACCAAATGACCGAATGGCGTGTGCTCCACCCCTTGGGTCAGAAGCTCCACGACACCAGCTGGATGCCCCTTATCAAGCCGGCTGGCATCGATACCGACAATGAGCAGCTGCAGTTCTTTTGTGCGGGAGATCCCGTCCGCATCGTCGACGATATGGGGCAAACGATCTCGGAGACCGTGCCTGCTGTCTGTGCCGACCAATTCAGGGGGAGCACGCAGGCGATCGTGTTCGACGGCGGGTGGCTGGCACTCATTCGCGAGGGGCGCGCGCGGCCGAACGAGACTCGGCCAACCTACCAGCACCGCTTCGTCTGGTTCGACGACGCAGGGCGCCTGGGGAAAGTCAGCCGACCATTCTTCTTCAACGACAAGGGGAGCGAATTTGCAGCCGGCCTCACCTGGCATCCCAATGAGGAACAACTGCTGATTTCCTATGGCGTAAGCGACAGCGAATCCTGGATCGCGACCGTCAATGAGACGGAAGTGAGGGGTATGCTGGAAGATGCACAGCTACCATCCGCTGCGTCGGGAACGGAGGTCAGCGCCTCGAACGCTGCGAGCAGCGTCGCCAAAGCCACACATTTTGCTGCGTCGCCGCGCCAACCTGAAAAACCATCGATTCCACGAACCTTCCATTTCATCACAGGTCTGGATGGAAATTTCGGGGGCAAGCCGTTTTCGTTCATTCATTACATGGCGATACGATCGGCGTTGCAGGTGAATCAGGGTTTCCGAGCGAAAGTGTATTACCATCACGAGCCCAGCGGGACGTATTGGGATGCGATAAAGGGAGATGTGGAACTCATCTGCGTCGAGTTGCCAACCGAGGTGTTTGGCAACCCGGTCGAGCATTTCGCCCACAAGGCGGACGTTCTGCGATTGCGGATTTTGCTCGAGCAAGGCGGCATCTATCTTGATCTTGATACGATCTGCCAACGCCCGTTCGAACCGCTACTCGATGGTCGCGTCGTCATGGGACGTGAGGAAGGAGCTCAGAACGACGGCTCCAGGAGGACGGTAGGCTTGTGCAACGCCACTATCATAGCGCCGCCGAATGCCGAATTCCTCCGCCTGTGGTACGAGGCCTATCGCAACTTCACGGGCGGCACGGTCGGCGACGCTTGGAACAAGTTCTCGGTCCAGGTCCCGATGGAACTCGCGAAGGAACGCCCGGAATTGCTCCGCATTGAACCTGCCGCGTCATTCTTCTGGCCCGGCTGGGACCAGGCAAGCCTGGAAGACATGTTCTCAAAAGATCGCGAGTTCCCAGAAGCGTTCTCGTTTCATCTATGGGAGTCGCAATCGTGGCCGTTGGCGAAGGACCTCGATGCGAACGCCGTCATGGAGGTCGACACCACCTATAACAAGATCGCGCGAAGGTTTGTCGCGTCCAGCGACTCTACCGAAGAACTCAAGCGGCACTTCTCGCTAATCTATGAAAAACATGGTTGGGGACGGGGAAGCGGTGTCGGGTCCGCACCTGACAAGACCGTGGAGTACCGGGATTTCCTCCAACGGTTCATGACACGAAACGACATCCGCACCGTCGTGGATCTCGGTTGTGGTGATTGGCAGTTCTCGCGCTATGTAGATTGGAGCGGGGTAAGTTATGTCGGAATCGATGTCGTTTCGTCGGTAATTGAGCGCAATCAACGCGAATTTAGCAGCGGCAAGATTGCGTTTGAAACATTCAAATCTCTCGAAAAGCTTCCGCCCGCCGACCTTCTCATTTGCAAGGACGTTCTGCAGCACCTTCCGAATAAGACCGTGATGCAATATCTGGCGGCATTTCGGAACAAATACAAATTCGCGCTCATCACCAACGACGAAGAACCGGCGCAGCTCCAGAACACCGATATCGAGGTTGCAGGATGGAGGACGCTCCGATTGGACCGCGAGCCTTTCAGCGAACAGGGCGCGAGCGTCTTCTCTTGGACGGTTCTCGGGGGATCTGCGTCAACGAAGAAGTCGACCTTTTTACTCCTCGGCGACGCCTTGAGTGCAGACGCGGTGTGTAGTCCCGACATTTTTCTTGGGTCCTCGACTTTCAAGCGCAAGTCCGGGAGTGGCGCCCCTTGAAAATCGCCGTCTACACGATCGCCCTTAATGAGGCTGCTCATGTAGAGCGTTGGGCTATGTCGGGGGTCGAAGCCGACTACCGCATCGTTGCCGACACCGGTAGTTCCGACGACACCGTACAGCGTTTGGAACGGGCGGGCGTCACGGTGCACAGGATTGCCATTCGACCGTGGCGCTTCGATGACGCGCGGAACGCCGTCTTGGCGTTGGTCCCGGCCGATGCCGACGTGTGCATCACCATGGATATGGATGAATTCCTTGAACCTGGCTGGCGGCCAAAGTTGGAAGCCGCGTGGAGTCCCGGAACGACAGCGATCTGGTGTCGTTCTTCGCGGCGTTCGCGCCTCGACGACCCCGCACCACGAACGTGGCGAGCCAAAAAAATTCATGCCCGCTGGGGATATCGGTGCAAGCGCGCCGTCCACGAAACACTGTACTTCACCGGTGAGCGGGAGGTGACGCAGGCTTGCGACGACATAGTAATAGCAGAGCTTCAAGACCATACCAAGATTACACGCAGACAATATCTCCCACTCATGGAGCAGGTTCACAAGGAAGATCCCGAGGATGCGCAGATCTGCTTCTGGCTGGGACGAGACTTGATGTGGGCTGATCAGCACGATCGGGCCGTCCAACTCCTTGAGCGCTACTTGGAGTTGCCGACAAGCACATGGGACGAAGAACGATCCGAGGCCATGCGCTACATCGCGCGCATGCGGCCAGAACAAAGGTTGTCCTGGCTGGACAAGGCTCGGATCGAAGCGCCGCACCGCCGTGAGATCTGGGCCGACCTGGCCGAAGAGCTCCACGGCAAAGACGACTGGTTGAATCTGTTTTGGGCTTGCACCAACGGTATCGAGAAGACGCACCGCACCGGAAGCTATCTGGACGATCCGAACTGCTGGGGCTTTCGATTGTTTGACCTCGGCGCCATCGCATCATGGCACCTGAATGCGATGGACCAGGCCGTCGAGTGGGGTAGGAAAGCGGTTGAGCTTGATCCAACCAATGAGCGTCTTTCGAACAATCTGAATTTCTTCATTCGGCGGCGGGACGAGTACCGGACATGAGACGTCAAATCACCGCTTGGCGAAGACGCCCCGCTCAGGCTGGGCGCAAGCTCCTCACGTATTTATCCGCACTGATGCTTCGGGCCGTTCGTCGCTTATCGCCAGCGGTGGCAGGCACACATACGCCTTGAGTGACGGCATCACCCCATTCATCAGGCAATCAATTCCTGCATTGTTCAGCCTCAGTCCGAAACCGGCAAAATCGACGATCATTGGTCGTATCGGAAGGCACCAATCCAACAGTGCACGCGCGCCGCGAGGCGAGACCGAATAACAGATGGTTCCCAGCAGATAATGTGCACGGAGCAGAACTGGTTCGATTTCCGCCTCCTGGAAATCCGCAACGTGCGTCATTACTTCGCCAGAGAAAAACTCCAACCTTGCACCAGTTCCGCCCGGAAGGGCGTTCAGCCACGCGTAGCATCGCAGGTTTGCGCTCCACAGGATAAAGTCCCAGTCGGCTCCAGCCTTCGACAAGAGCGAATTGGTATGTCGCTCGAATTGGTGCGAGATGATCGCGTCGTCTTCGGCGACCGTTATCACTTTATGGCGTGCGACAGCTTCTTTCCACAGCGTCACGTGCGAAATAGCACAGCCCAAACTGCCGGCTGTATAATCTAGATCCGGCGTGATGATCTTGTTCCTCACCAGCCGATCGCGATCAACTGACTTACCGTCGACCCCAGAGAACCTCCGAGTGTTGTGGAGATGCGAGTTTAACTTGTGAAATATATCTAGGCGCCCGGCGCTGCGATCGAGATTGATGACATGAATTTCATCTATCATGCTTTTAGACCTGTTTCGAAATCGACGGTTTGCGCATTCGTTCACTCCCATCGCACGAGCCAGTTCGCAGCAAGGCGGCCATTTGAGGACAGGTACAAGTCTAGCTTGTTTGGTCATAGCTGGCGAGATGCCCGGATGACAGGCTGAGCTTGGATGATTTGCTCCGCGCAACAGGAGAGTTTATGACGCGGCGAGAGTTGGCAGTTGGCGTCGTTGTTGTGGCAGGATCGGCGGCCGCAACAGGAGGGCTTTGGGCCAGCTTGGAGATCAACTCGGCCATGCCGCCACCCCCAAATAGGCCTTCTGCGACCCTTCTTTCGGCCCCCATCGAGCTTTCCGGCAGCTGGGGCCGCATGCTTGAGGGCGCGGCTGATCAGGTCGTCGAACGCATGCGGCATGCGTGCCTTGACGGCGTCCGCCTGCTGTCCGACCGCCAGCCGACGCGGCTGCGTATCGACGAGCACACTTCCGGCACGCCGGCCATCTGGCTGCATCCGGACGGCAGCAGCATGGCCTGGATCATCGTCGATATCGGTGAGCGCGACTGGTCGAAGCTCGCCTACCAGTTCGGCCATGAGCTCGGCCATGTGCTCTGCAACAGCTGGCAGCCGGACGCCAAGCCGGCGCCGCCCTGCCAATGGCTCGAGGAGGCGTTGGTCGAGGCCTCCTCGCTGCGCGGTCTCGGTCGCTTGGCAAAGGACTGGAAAGTGAATCCGCCCTTCGCCGGCGACAACGCCTTCGGCGATGCCATCGCCCGGTACCGCCAGGACATCATCGATCGCTATGCGGCGCTCGCTGAAAGCCAGGGGCTCACGCGCGACGCCGCTGCGTGGTTCGCCAACCACCGCGGCGAGATCGAAATGCCCGCCCTCAATCCGTTTGCCCAGGCAATGTCACTGACCATCCTCGCCGAATACGACCGTGCGCCGGACTGCATCGAGGCGTTGGGCGCACTCAACCGTTGGCCCGGTCGAACTGGTATTCCCATCGCCGAATATCTCCGACGATGGGAACAGAGCTGTACGGAATTGGAGGCCTCGCCGCACCTGCCGCTCCGCTTGCAGGATATGTTCGCGCAAGCGTTCAAGTAAAAGTAGGTGCAAGAGAGAGCTGCCGGGCCACGTGCCCTGTTCCATCTAGTGACAGGCGGATTCGCAGCGGCGCTGACAGGCCGGTGATGATGGAGGTGATAGACACGTGATCAAAATCAAATAGTTATTGGAGGTCGTGTCCAAGAACCGCACAGGAACGTTCTCGTCCTGCGAAGCGCGGCGCCGCTATCAGGGTCTTAGCCCGCGCCGAGGCCGATATGCCTCAACTTTCGATGTATTCGTGCTCGAACCCGGCAAATTTGGTAAGAGCCGGCTGATCGAGCACGCGAACACGGCCCTGGCGGAATTCGAGAAAGTTGCGCTCGCGAAGTTCCCGCAGCATTCGATTGACATGAATGGGAGTGAGGCCGAGAGCGTCGGCGAGATCGTACTGGGTGAGCGGGCATTCATAGCAGTTGCGGGTGACAGAGCCGATGCGTTCCAGACGGGCCCTCAGTTCGAGGAACAGATGGGCCGTCCGCGCCAAAGCGCTGCGTCGTCCGACATTGGTGAGATGTTGAGCAACAACTGCCCCATGGTGCACGAGCGTTTCGAGAATAAGGGAGAAAAGATGAGGAGACTTCATGGCGGCAAGGGTAAATGTCTTGCTCGAAGCCACCAACACCAGAAGTTCGGTTTGAGCCACAAACGTTTCAAGAGCGCTGCCTACGGGTGCCTGAAGCAGGACGATGTCGCCCTTCAGTGCAAAATCCAGAATTTGTCGCTGCCCGCCCGCGAGTTCATGAGAAATGCAACCCCAGCCCGACTCGATTATGAATACACGATCGCTGGCCTCGCCTTGATTGACGATGACCGTCTCCGCTGGATAGCGCTTGGGTGTAAACCCCAGCGCCTTGATAAGCGCCATATCGTCGTCGTTAAGACCGACGTACGTTGGACGCTTTTCACTTCCGCGCAAAGGGGGATGTGAAGCATAAGTCATTTAGAACCCCGCCCAAAAATTCCTTTCCCCTCGATGCTATGTACATCAGATTTGATGCGAAGAGTACCCGTTCAATGGTAACTTTCGGGTGCAAGGCGTCGTGACCGCCACTTTTCGTTGCAGTGGTTCCGCTTGCTTGCCGACGCCATGAGTTGAAATCGTTCCGGGGCACCCGGTCAGGCTTTGTTTCTCTTGAAATTTTCCCGCATGGACTCGACTATTTCGCTGGCAGCGGCACAGCTGCGGTTGTCGACTTGATCGGCGGCATTGCGTAGCGTCGTTGAAGCGTCCTTGAGCAATCCTCTGATCTCTGCTGCTGACAACAGATGGGATGCTTCGAGTTCCAACAGCACGGATTCACTAACGTGCAGCGCAGCAAGCGCAACCGCTCTGGGCCGGGTAGCAAGCAGTTTCACGAGGTCACCGCTGGGTCTGGCACGCGATTTTTTTTTTGCCATAGTTGCGTCTCAACCGTTCGGACAAGAAGGTTCACAGGCTCAAAAGTACGACGCCTCGACGAGTTGACCAGCGTTCCAGGATTGGGGGCGTTCGATGCTCTCTTTTAGGCATTTCTTATAAACATACTATCCCGGTTTGCAGCCGCGACACAGGGGAAGGGGATACCGAATTCGCCGTAGCTACCATTTCCCTACCCCCTTGGAGCATCACCCCGGTCACAGCCGGCGGCGGGATTCCGCCCCCGAGGAAAGCGGCCCAGTTCCGGTCAGCCGTAAATCTGCTTCGGAACCGTCTCGCCCCTATCCAAAGCAGACAGCGGGAAAGGTTCGACCTGTCCTCCAGTCTTGTCCAGATACTGCATCAATGCCGTTACCAAGTGGTAGAAGATGCTCGCCGGGACCTCCGTAGCCAGTGACCTTCCGCGCTCGTCAATCCTGTCGACCCACAAGCCAAGCGGTGCCGGATCAATATGCCATCGGAAGAGGCGGGCGACACGAGCTTCGATCTCGGGTTTCAGATCCGGTCCGCCAATGCCGTCCAGGGCGACTGCCGCCTTGACGGCCTCGCATTGCGGCCAGCTGCGGGAGAGCCGGTCGAGGGGCAATCCTTGCCGCGATACCGCTGCATAGGCCAGACCCGTGGCTCGGTTCAATCCGCTGGCGACCGCCGACGAATAGAGCTTCCTTGCGTAGGCTGCCAAGTCCTTCTGCCCGCTCGCTCGCGCGAAATCGACGAGGAGCGAGGCCCATTCGAAATGGTGCCCCGGTTCGGTCCACTGCCCCTCATCACCCGGCATCGGCAGCCAATCGACGTCGAAACGTTCCCCGAGCGTCCAGCTCTCCTGGTCAAAGAAATGGCACCGGAAGAGATCGATCACGCGTGCTGCTCGACGCAGATATGCACGGTCGCCGGTGGCGCCATGCCAGGCAAGGAAGGATTCCAGCATGTGCATGTGCGGATTCGAGAACCGCACTCCCTTCCAGCCGGGGGTCTCGAGGAAACCGTTCAGGCTGTCGTCCTCAAGATGGGAATCGACGAAACGGAATGTCTCTTGCGCAAGCCGCAAGGCATCCTGATGGCCGCATCGGTGAGCATGGGCAAGCGCCAGGAGCACGCAGGAGTGGTCGTAGGCATCCTCCGTCGGGTCAGCCACACTGCCGTTTGCATTCAGCGTGCGCACCCAGCCGCCGCGGTCGGTCCGGCCGTATTTCGCGATGAAGTCGATGCCGTGGTCGATCAGCTTGTCGGCAGGTCCGTCCCAGCCGCGTTCCTTGGCCACCGCGAAAGCATAAATCTGGCGAGCCATCGTCCGCATGCGCTTGGGTTTGCCCAATGGCCTTGCATCGAAACCGAGAGCCTCGTGGAAGCCGCCATGCGCATCGTCGACACCTGCGGTGGACCACAGCGGCAGGGTTTCCTCGAAGAGCCAGTGCTCGACGCGCTTGCGCCATGCCCCGCTGATGATGACCCGGTCTTCCGACGCCGTGAACTTCGTTTCGAGGCGTCCGCTCTTCTCCAACTGCTCGACGACCTTCTTCACGTTCTGGCTGTGGCTGACGGGAGCGACGAATACCGCGTCCGGTGTCGCCACCACCGCCACATCCTTCATTCCGATGACGGTCAGCAGCCTGCCCTGGCTCCTGAGGTATGAGCTGCCGCAATCCATGGCGACGACGTCGCCCATGATGACATTGCCATCGCCGTCCGTCGGGCTAGCTTCGAGCAGCGACTGCCACGATCCAAGGTCGTTCCAGCGGAAGGAAGCCGTAACCATGGCGATCCCGCGCGCACGCTCCATGACTGCGTAGTCGATCGATGTCGACGGGACGGCGGAGTAGAAGCCGTGGGGCAGGTAGATGCCCGACACGTCGGCCCGTGCGGTCTTGTAGGCACGTTCCGCGCTTTCCCATATGTCGGGTCGGAGATCGAGGAATGCTTGCCGCATCGTGTCGGCCCGAAACAGGAAAATGCCGGCGTTCCAGTAGAATCGTCCGGAAGACACATATTGGTCGGCTGTCTCTGCATTGGGCTTTTCGACAAAACGAGAAACGGCGGCAGCTCCGTCACCATTAGGCGAAACCTCGATGTAGCCGTACCCGGTTTCGGCGTGCGTCGGCTTGATGCCGAACACGACAATGCTTCCTGAATCGGCGGCCGGCATGCCCGCGTCAACGGTTTGCCAGAATTGCGTTTCGGTCGATATCTCATGGTCGGAGGGGACCACAAGCACCAGCGCGTCGCCGCCATGGCCGCAGATCGTGTGCAGGGTGGCTATGGCGACCGCTGCGGCTGTATTGCGGCCAACGGGCTCGAAAATCGGTTTGCCCCCGTTCAGGCCGAGCGGACCGATGTCCGAGATAACGCGGTCGGCGTGCCGTTCGGAAGCTATCAGGTAGATCGGCGCCTCACCCTGCGGCCGCGCCTTGAGGCGTCGGACAGTCTTCGCGAGCATGGAGCCGTCGCCCGAAAGGTCATGGAATTGCTTGGGATTGTCCTCGCGCGAGAGCGGCCACAGCCGCGAGCCAACGCCCCCGCTCATGACAAAACTGACGATCCGGTCCGGCATGGTCCAGTTCCTCTCAGAATGTCTGATTGTAGACTCCGACCTCTGGATTGCGGCGCAGCACCGCATCGAGAGCCTCGAACATCTCGCGACGTCGCTCCGGCGACACGGGGCTTTCCACCACGACGACAATTTCCGGTTTGTTCGACGAGGCCCTGACCAGACCCCACGTGCCGTCCCGGGCAACGACACGCACCCCATTCACTGTGACGAGATCAGCCAGCGGCTGGCCGGCGAACTCGATCCCATCCCCCTTCATTCTTGTGAATTCCCCGACAACTTTCGCGACAACCCCGTATTTCACCTCGTCGGGGCAGTGGGGCGACATCGTTGGGGTGCCGAAGGTCAACGGCAGCTCACGGTAGAGGTCGGCGATTGCCTTGCCCGGGTTGCGGTCGAGCATCTCGCAGATGGCGATCGCGGTGAGGAGCCCGTCGTCATAGCCGCGTCCGATCGGCGGGTTGAAGAAGAAATGACCTGACTTCTCGAAACCAGCTATGGCGTTGAGTTCGGCGACGCGCCTCTTGATGTAGGAGTGACCGGTCTTCCAGTAATCCGTCCTTGCACCATTTTGCGCGAGAACGGGGTCCGTCATGAAAAGTCCCGTCGACTTGACGTCGACCACGAAGGCGGATTCCGGGTGCAGCCCGGAAATGTCTCGCGCCAGCATGACGCCGACCTTGTCGGCGAATATCTCGTTACCCTCGTTGTCGACCACGCCACAGCGGTCGCCGTCGCCGTCGAAGCCGAGCCCGACATCCGCACCCGCCTCCAGAACCTTGTCCCGGATAGCATGTAGCATCTGCATATCTTCGGGATTGGGGTTGTAGCGTGGAAAGGTGTGGTCGAGCTCTACGTCCAGCGGGATCACTTCGCAGCCGATGCCTTCCAGCACCTGCGGCGCAAAAGCGCCCGCGGTGCCGTTGCCGCAGGCAGCCACCACCCTCAGCTTTCGACCGAGGTTCTTTCCGGCGGTCAGGTCTTCGATATACCTCTCGCGAAATCCTGGCACGAATTCATAGTTTCCCCCGCCTATGAGATCGAAATCGCCGTCCAGCACGAGCGCTTTCAACGCTGTCATCTCCTCTGGCCCGAATGTCAGAGGCCTTTGCGCGCCCATCTTCACTCCGGTCCAGCCGTTCTCATTGTGGGAGGCCGTCACCATGGCCACCGACGGAGCGTCGAGTGCGAACTGGGCGAAGTAGGCAGTGGGAGATAGTGCCAAACCGATGTCCTTGACGCGCGCGCCGGCCGCCATCAGGCCCGAGACCAGCGCCATCTTGATGGCCATGGAATAACTACGGAAGTCATGGCCGGTGACGATGTCCGGGCCGACACCCATTCGGCGGATCAAGGTGCCGAGCCCCATGCCGATAGCCTGCACGCCCATCAGGTTGAGTTCGGGCTCCCTGTCTGAGCCGGGATGCCCGAACCACCAACGCGCGTCGTATTCCCGGAAGCCAGTGGCTTTGATGAGAGCACTGGTTTCGAAGGTAAATGTGTTTGGCTTGGCTTGGCCGACAATGTTCACGATCGCCGTTTCCGCTCTGCAATTTCGGGCAACAGTCGTAGCACGCCGCCGGACGCGGGCCCCTTCATGAATTCGAGTAGCCCCAACGCCCTGGCACGCGCGCCCTCATCCAATAGGAGCATGCATGCCGACGGCCGAAAGGATGTCTCGTCCAAGCACGGGGGGCTTGTATTCTGGGAAGGTGCGTCCCGGTCGGGCGCTGGCGACAAGGGTGGGCTGCAAGATGCCGCTGGCCGCATTGAGGTTCGCGTTCCAAGAGAATGTTGACGAAAGGCGGTTCGGTCGCCTGGCTCGCCTTCTCACGGTCATTCAGCTCGAAATCGAGAAGGAATCCGCGGAACTGCGACCGTCCGTGGAAAGGATGACGGACTGCGCCGCGTTCTCTTCGGAGGCGATGGAAAATGGTGAGGTGCCCGAACACATGTCCGCGCGGATCGATGCTCTCGCGCGGAAGCTGGCGCTCAACCGCGGACGGCAGGTCTCGCTGGAACAGCAGATGTCATTTGTCGACAGGACGAGAAAAGGGCTCTTGCGCATTCTCCCTTCCCATGGGGCGTAGCGCCCATACGCCAATTGACGGCATTTACCTTCCTGGGCGCTGGCGTAGTCTTTCGCTGCGGTCTGGGATCGCGGGGCCTTGGCTTTCAATAGAAAGATTGGCCGAATGCCTTGGACCGCCTGAATGGGGCGGCCTGCGCGCAGGGCTTCCCCGCACGCCTGCCGGAGGAATTGAATGAACCGCATGTTCCCCAATCAATGGCCCCCGACAACGGACCAGCAGGCCTCCGCCGACCAGGAGTTTATCGGCCTCTCCGACATAGCCGAATTTCTGCGACGCTATGTCGGAACCATCATCGCCTGTCTTGCCGCGGCCCTCTTGGTGGCCGGGTTCTACAATTTGACCACCGACCCGACTTTTACCGCCAGCGCGCAGATTCTGATCGAGCCGAAATTGCCGCAACACCTGCAGGAGGCCGGTGAAGTAAATCTGTCATTGGATACTGCCCAGGTGGAAAGCCAGATCGCAGTGATGCAGTCGGAAAAGATCGCTGCGATGGTCCTCGACCAGTTGAAACTTGTAGATGATCCCAAATTCAACAGTCCGCAGGTTCCGCTTTTGCTGGAGAGGTTTAGGAGGATAGGAGCTGCCCTGCTGGATGGTTCCGGGCTTCGGAAAAAGGCTTGGTTCACCTCGCTTTGGGAGTATTTCGGCCTAAGCGCGCCTGAAGCGACTGCGCCGCTGACCGACTATCAAAAGTCCCGGCGCAGTATGTTGATTTTCCGCGACGGCCTCGGCGTCCGCAGGGTCGGCGTTTCCTACGCGATAGAGATATCCTTCACCTCTCTTGATCCCGAAGGCGCAGCCAGGATTGCCAACGCCACGGCCGATGCCTTCGTGCGTGAGCAGATCGAAACCAAGACCGACGCTGCAAAGGAAGGCGGCGCGTGGCTCGAGAAGCGTCTTCGGCAGCTGCGCACCCAGATGAACGAGGCCATGGCGAAAGCGCAGCAGTTCCGGTCACGGCACGACTACAGCGTAGGCAGTGAAGCCGATGGGGAAGGCGCGACGAACGCTGAGCCTACTCTCGAAGAACTTGAGGTGACCGCTGAGACCTATCAGAAGATATACGAGAGCTTCCTGCAGGCCTACACCAACTCGGTAAGCCAGCAGTCGTATCCGGTTGCCGACGCAAGGGTGATCACAGCGGCGACCGCACCGCGCCATCCGAGCGCTCCAAGGCCGAAGTTACTACTGGCCTTCGCGGCTGCTGCCGGGTTCATTCTCGGCATCGGACTTTCGTTTGTAAGGCAAACGTTCGACTGGACCGTAACGTCGCCACGGCACATCAGGGACGACGTGGGTGTCGAATGCCTCGGAGAACTGCCGTCCACCAGCAGGAGAAGGGAAACCGGCCACGTCGACGAAGTGGCAAGGTATCCGCACTCTCAATACAGCTACAGCCTCAGGAAAGCACGCACCGAAATCGGCCTCGCTGAAACCAGCAGGCCGATCAGGTTTCTTGGGCTGACCGCTGTATCCAACGACAGTTCGAAGAGCTCCATCGCCAGCAATCTTGCCACACTTTACTCGATGTCGGGCTTGAAGACGTTGGTGATTGACGCCGACGTCCGGCGACCAATCATGACCAGGCGGCTACTCGGCTCATCGAGCGCCCTCGGCAGATCTTGCGAGGACCCTGTCCGGCTCAACATCGTCCGCGCCCCCGGGCGGCCGTTCGACATCCTTCCAAGTTCCGTTGTGGACGCCAAGCACCTATTGACACCAGGCAAAATGGAGGCGTTCCTCTTGGAGCTTACCGATTGCGACCTTGCCGCCTACGAACTTGCCGCCTACGACATTGTCATTGTCGACCTGCCGACGCTTGCCTCGGGAGCAGACGAACTAATTCTCGGGTCGGTGCTGGATAACGTCGTAGTCGTTGCCGAGTGGGGCAAGACACATGTCGAAACGCTGCGGGACTTTGTCAGGATGCTGCAGGCCAGCAGAACGCCGGTCCTTGGCGTACTTCTGACGACGGCTCGCGCGATGATGCCCAGGCGCCGCAAAGCATGAACCGGGGTAGGGGTATTCGTCCCTCGGAAGGTCGCAAAAGCGTGTAGGGGATCATTCCTTGGGATTAGGGGGATAGCCCCGGAACGTGACGCTACCTCCTTTGCCATTCTTGCCGACGAGCCCCGACCTTGGAACAGTGTCGGGAACAATTCGAAACAGCGACCGTCCCATGACAACGAACGCCTTCGAGTCGCATCAGGGAACCCCAATCTGGGTTCAGCCACCTCTACCCGTGGCGGCAGAAAGCCGAACGGCAGCCCTGCACGTTGTTCCCGCGCCTGACCACAACTGTGCCGGAGCAGTGTTGGCAGAGATGTCGCCCGGTATCAGGGCAGGAACGACGAACCCACCTCTTGGGGGTCTGCTGAAGCGGATCATGGATCTGGTGATAGCGGCTACGGCACTTGTCATTGCTGCGCCAGTGATGATCGTCGTTGCCATGCTGATCAGAGTGACGGCAGGAGGCCCGGCGGTGTTCTCGCACAGTCGTGTCGGCTTCGGCGGAAAGCCGTTCAACTGCTACAAGTTCCGCTCGATGGTTGCCAATTCGGAAGAAGTTCTGAAAGCATATCTCGAAGCCAATCCTCATGTCGGCAGGGAGTGGGAGGAAACCCACAAGATCAGGAACGACCCCCGCGTCACATCCCTTGGGTGGATGCTCCGCAAGTCCAGCCTCGACGAACTCCCCCAGCTCTTCAACATCATCCGCGGCGACATGAGCTGCGTGGGTCCAAGGCCCATCGTGACGGACGAACTCAACCGCTACGGCGACCACCTGGGTGAATATCTTCGGACAAGGCCGGGACTTACTGGTCTCTGGCAGGTGAGCGGAAGAAGCAGCATGGACTACGCCAGCCGCGTGGCGCTGGACAGTCAGTATGTGCGAAACTGGTCGATCTGGCTCGACATGGTGATCTTGTTCAGGACTATCTTCGCGGTGTTGCGCTTCGACAGGACTTCGTGAAGTCCCGATGGGTTACCGTTCGTTTTGCTTCCGGTGGACGGACAAGGACAGACCGATGACGTAGGCGCAAGCCAACACGAATGCCAGGAGCAGGAATTTTGTGACGGTCACATAGCCCGGTAATCCAAGGCCATTCCAGGCAAAGCTTCCGATCAGAAGCAGAGCAGTCGCCGCTATCAGGGCGGGAGCCTTGAATCGCAGCCCCATCAGAACGCCTGCTGCCGATACGGCGATTATGCTCATGAGCACCGAAATCTCCAGTGGCGCCCGCAGGACTGATGGCTCACTGCGGCAGGAAGGCTCCGTCAGGGATCCAGGGACCTAGAGCGTGTGCTCACTGATATGCGGCCTCAAAGTGCAAGGCAAGTGTCGAGGGGGACATTGCACAGATGGTGCATCGACCCAACCTGTCACGCCCTCATGTTCTTTGTCCGTCTGGGCGGCTTCCAGCAGCCGCGTTTTCTGCATCGGAAGCCCATGCCAAACGGGGCGCAGCGAACCATGCAAGCTTGATCAGTTAGTGCCCTGAACCGGAATCGTCTCCGCCTGAATGCCGCCACTTACAGGTAGGGCAGCCAAGCCCGACTGCGGCGGCGGGATCTCGATCTTCAGGGTATCGCCTGGCTCGATCGGCGTCGTTTCCTCAGCCGCGAGTTCTTCCGAGCCGCTGTCCGTCGTCCTCACGATCTTGAAGATCGGCTTGGCCCTTTCGGAGCGCTCCCTGAGGGCGAGCAGTGCAGGGGCGGTGACCTCGGTTTCGTGCAGCAACTGCACCGCAGTGTCGGTTTTGCGAGTAACCTCATTGAGCTGCAGCTGCGTCTCGCGCAAGGCCCCGGCGACTTCACTGGCTTGGTTGTTGCCGAGGTTGAGGATCTCGATGTCGGTCCTGCTAATCTCCTGCCTGACTCGCAAAAGCGAGGTCTCGGCAGCCAGCCTGTCGCTCTGCATCTGTGCGACCGTCCCCTCCAAAGCGAGTTCCCGCGGCGCAACCGCCAGACCCTTCTGGACAAGGGCTGAAACACCCGCGAGTTCCTTCTGGATGAGTTCGATCTGCTTGTCGTGGAAGGTCAGCTGCTGCTCGAGCGAGACCAGTTCCTTTTCCAGGAAATCCCTGAGTTCATGGAGGGCACGGAGTTGCGTCGTCATCGCGTCCTTTCGGACGGCGAAGATCTTGCGCTCCTGCTCCATCGCCATCGCGACCGTTTCGTTGGAAGCCCTGTCTTTCAGGTCCTCAGGGAAAGCGATGTCGTCGCTGCCAGCCAGTTCGGATTCCAGCCGCGCTTTGCGCGCGAGCAGACCGACGTTGCTCAGCGCCAACAAACCCACGTCGCCCTGGCCCGAGATGACTTCACGCTCGAGCCTCGACATGTCTTCCTCGTGTGTCCGCAGGCCGCCGGCGATACCCAGCGCCTGCAGGACCGTCAGGCCGGGCCTATAGGGGAACTCGCCGGGCTGCGTGACGTAGCCGACTATATAGAACGGCCTGTACTGGACGATCTCGACGGCGACATTCGGTTGGCGGCCGAGGCCCATGTTCTGCATCAGGCGGTCGCCGATCGCGCGGGCGAGGTCGCCGGGGGCGGCGCCCTGCGCGCGTATCTGGCCGACAAACGGAAGGAAAAGCGTGCCGTCGGCACCCACAACGAAACTGTCGTTGAGCGCCGTCCATTCGAAGATCACGTCGCGTGACGCGCGCCACTCGTAAACCTTGAGCCTGACCTTGTCCTGAGGTCCGAGGAGATACTCGGCAGCCGCCGCCGGCAAGGCGCAAACAGTCGCCGCCGCCAATGAAGCCGCCACCGTCACAAGCCATTTCCGCATTGTCTTCCCCGCCGTCAGATTTTCAGGATGTATTCGGGTTCGATCCGTCCCATGGCGACATGCAGGATCGCCAGCATGTTGCCCCTAAGCCTGCCTCTGCGATCGACATAAGGCTCCGGCCGCAGGCTCTTTGCGAGGTTGGCCGCTATATTCCTGAACATCAGGGACAGCGCGAAAGACGCCGGAACGGTGCCCTTCCTGATCAAGTAGATCGGGTTGGCGACCTGAGAGTATCCGAACCGCGTTCCGCTGGTGCGCCCCGACTTGATGCCGAGATGGACGCCCGTGATCGAGGTCACGCAAACCACACGGCCCCTGCACCTCAGTTGGCTGGTGAAGTCGATGTCTTCCTGCCAGCCATAGAGGACGAGGCGTTCGTCGAAACGCACATCGCCCACAATTGAGGAACGCACGGACATGTTGCAGCCGTAAGCTCCGACATGGTCGACCACCAGCGGTCCATGATACTTTTTGCCCTTGGCCTCGCGCAAGGCGGCTTCGGCATCTTCCCAGGTGAGGCCGGCATTCGTGGCCCCGTCTTTCACGACCCTGCCCATCACCACTGCCAATCCGTCATTTTCCGCAAAAGCTTTCTCGACCTGCTCCAGGTATTCGGGGGACGCAATGAAATCGTCGTCGAAGAATGTGATGATGTCGAAGCGCTGCAGGGAAGGCACGAGAGCGGTGTTTCGCTGGACAGACGATCCCTTTGGTCCGAAAACGAGCGACAATGGGAAAGGACAGCTTTCTGGCAACTCGACATGCGCGGCGTCGGGGGCCGACAATATGACCTCGTCGGGAATTCTCGTCTGGCCGCCCAGATATTCGATCAGGCGCGTGAGCTGTTCCCTGCGGCCGACGGTCGCGATGATCACTACGAGTTTCATGCCCGATCCAGGTTCCGGTTCCACCAACGCTAGACCGACGAGAGCGGCAAAACAGCCTGCATAAAAGGGGACGGAATGAGCTTGCCTACCTCCTGACACCGGCTTTTGGAGTATTCCCGTGGGACGACACACAGCCGGAAGTACTAGGCTGGCGTGCGCCCGGGGCAGCCTGTAGCCGATCGGACAACTTGCCCGGACGATGACGTGGAATGGAGACTGCCGGGTCTGCTGGTGCGAGGGAATCCATGCTCCACGAACGTTCTTCCGATCTGACGGTCGCGGCCAAGGTCGATGTGCCAATCGAGGAGTTGCCGGCCGCGCCGGAGCTTCGCGTCGACAGGTACGCTAAGATAGCGGTCGTTCACGACTGGTGCCCGAATTTTCGGGGCGGTGAACGGGTTCTGGCGCAAATCTGCAAGCAGTTCGCCAATGCAGAAGTCTTCACGCTTTTCGATTTCCTGCCGGCCGAGGTGAAGGAGCAGTATTTCCGCGACGTGGAATTCCATACGTCCGCTGCCAACCGGATCCCGATGGTGCAGAAATTCTACCGTTCCCTCTTCTTCCTCTGTCCTTTCCTGATCGAGCAGTTCGACGTGACAGGCTACGATGCGGTGATCTCGTCTTCGGCCGCATTTTCGCGTGGCGTGATCACCAGGCCGGACCAACCGCATCTTTGCTACGTGCACAGCCCGGTCCGCTACGCCTGGGACGAGCAGTTTTCCTATCTTCAGCAGGGTCACCTTGGGTTTGGCCCCAAGGGAATGCTCTACCGGTACATGCTCCATCGTTTGAGGACGTGGGACACGCGAACCGCGCACGGTCCGGACATGATGCTGGCGAATTCGAATTATGTCCGCTCCCGTATCCAGCACATCTACGGCCGCGAAGCCCGCGTGGTTTTCCCGCCGGTTGCCCTCGCAGAACTGCCCTGTGTCGAGGACAAACATGACTACTATGTCTCGGCATCTTTCCTTGCGCCGTACAAGCGCACCGACCTCGTCATCCGGGCTTTCAACCAGATGCCGTCGCGGCGGCTGGTCATCGTTGGCGAAGGGCAGCAGTCAGCCAGCCTGCGAGCCCTTGCCGGGCCGAATATCACGTTCTCGGGCTATCTGCCCCGGCAAGACTATGTGAACACCCTGGCACGCGCAAAGGCCATGGTCTTTGCAGGCTGCGAGGATTTTGGCATAGCGCTGGCCGAGGCGCAGGCTTGCGGAACGCCGCTGATCGCCTTCGGCCGCGGCGGGGCGGTCGACATTGTGCGGCGCCTCGGCTCATCGCCCGAGCCGACAGGGGTGCTGTTCAAGGCTCAAACCGTCGCTCATCTCAAAGAAGCAGTCGAACGGTTCGAAGAGAACATCCATGCCATCGCGCCTCGCTCCTGCGCCAGGAACGCAGAACGTTTTTCCGAAGAGAACTTCGACCGCGCTATCCTGGAATCGCTCGGGGCTGTCCAGGCACTTCACGAGATCATGTGAGTTCGCGAGCCCTGACGACCTTCGCTTCCGTGTCGACGCCGTCTGCGGCCGCCATCGCCTGGAGATAGCCCAAGGCCGTCGCTCTCCAACGGTATGTCGCAGCTCTCGCCCGACCCTTGCCTATCATCTGCAGCCTCAGGGCTTCAGAATTGCGAAGCTGCATGAAATGGTCGAACCATGCCTCCGGGTCGTCGGGAGGCGCATACAGCACTGCGTTCCCGCAGACCTCGGGCAGGCTGGCCCGATCGGAAACCACCACCGGGCAGCCTATCGCCATCGCCTCGAGCGCGGGGAGGCCGAAGCCCTCTGTGAGCGAGGGGAAAGCCAGGCATAGCGAGTCCCCGAGGAGAGCGGCCAACTCGCCATCGGAAATGCGGCCGAGCCAATGAATGTTCCCGGCGTTGGGCCTGGTCGCTCCTGACCTGAAAACACGCGAATCCGACATACCGACAATCGCGATCCTGAGCCCTGCTTCGGCAAGCCGGTCAGCCATGTTTAGGACAAGCCCCACATTCTTGTGGGGCGCTGAACTGCCGATCATGACGATGGTTTCCCGCGAGGCCGCCATCCGTGTCCTGACAGAATGTTCAGGTGTCCATCGCAAGGCATGTTCATGGCCGTTCCGGGCTACGAAAGCCCGTTGCCCGGGGACGACGCCGCGGTGGACTAGTTCGCCCAGCGAGTAATCGGAAACCGTCGAAACGCGCCAGGCCGTCTTGCCGAGGCACGGCAGCAACGTTTTGTAGAAGCTCCTGAAGGCGCGCGAATAGCTCTGCGGCGCATTCCAGACGTTTGCGTCATGGATGCAGACGATATGCTTTCGGGAAAGCAGTGGTCCCGTGTTGCAGAGGCTGAGCAGTCCGCCTCCGTTGAGCGACAACGGGAGCTGCGTCTGCTCCCAGATATGGCCGCTCGTGCGGCCGATCTCGCGGCGTCCGATGAAAGCTAGGGGCATCTTATCGGAGCCGGGGGGACAGTGCAGTCCGACTTCGAGGCCGCGGGTGAGGGGGTCGTGTTCCGCTATCAAGGCGTCGAGCGCGTGCACGACCTCGCGCGCGTAACGCTGGACGCCTGTTGTCGCCTGGGAAAGAAAACGCCCGTTGATTGTCCAGCGCCGTGCCATGGCGGCCCCCATTTTTCCTTCAGTGTGAGGCTGCGAAGACGCCGGGTCACCATGGCCATCGGGTCATCCGGTTAGCCGGGGAGCATCCGGATAGGCGAGGTCCGAGATTGTGCCTACCTCAAACGTCTGAGGACCTTAGTGCCCCCGGGAATGCTAGTCTCCTCCTGGGCGCCGAAAGGACCGGGGAAGGTGACATGGGCAAGCTCGAGTTCGGCACGACGGATACGCCACCGCCAAGACCGGCCGGACGGTTGAATGGTCACCACGCCGGGAAACCACTGGCGAGATCGCCTGCCGACGCTGCCCAATCCTCTATCGGGCATTCCGCCTGGGCGTGGGCGGACCAGGATGCGCCAAGACGACGCTGGACGATAAACGGAGACTTCACTACGCTCCGGCCGACCGGAGTTGCCCGCTACGCCCGTGAGGTGACCATGGCCCTCGACGCCCTCCTTTCGGAAGGGCATCCGCTCGGTCGCGACCTGGAGATCGATCTTGTGGTGCCGCGTCCGCTTTCGGAACCTCTCCGCCTCGATGCCATCCGCGTCCGGGTCGTTCCCGAATTCAGCAGGCCCCGACTGCCGCAATTCTGGGTGCAGGCGCAGTTGCCCTGGCACGTGCCGGGAGGATTGCTGAGCTTTTGCAACCTGGCTCCCGTCGCGCTGCGGCGCCAGATCGCGTGCATCCACGACATGCATACCAGACTCATGCCGTCGAGCTACGGGCGCGGTTTCCGCTGGGCACACCGCCTGATCCTGCCGGCGCTAGGCAGGCGGGCTGCCCGCATCACCACCGTCTCGCAACTCTCGCGCAGCCATCTGGTGGAGTTCGGCATCGCGCCAGAAGAAAACATCGTGGTCACCTACAACGGCAGCGACCATGCGAAGAGATGGGATGCGGCGAGATCGTCGCTGGCCATCGACCGCGGCAGGCCCTATGTCCTCTGCCTCGGAAGGCGGTATCAGGAATACAAGAACATGGCGCTTCTCGCCAGGCTGGCCCCGCTCCTCGACGAGATGGGCCTGGATCTCTGGATGCCGGGCGATGTCGACGAGACCACGGTGCTGCGCTACGTCCCGGAAATGCCTGGCAACATCGTCCTGCTTGGCCGCATAGGGGACGACGACTTCAAAAAGGCGCTCGAAGGCGCCCTGTGCTTTCTGTTCCCATCACGCATCGAAGGTTTCGGGCTACCCGCCGTCGAAGCGATGGCATCGGGTTGCCCCGTTATTGCATCGACGTCGGCGTGCCTTCCGGAGATCTGTGGTGATTCAGCTCTCTATGCCGATCCCGATGATGTGCAGTCCTGGGCCGAAAAAGTCCGCCTGCTGATGCTCACCCCATCACTGCGCGAATGGCTGGTGACTAAGGGAAACACCAGGGCAAGCAGCTATTCCTGGCGGTGGATCGCCTGGAAATATCTTGAGCTCATGATGCAGGTCGACGCCGATTTCGGTGAGTTCGACAAGTGAACGGATGTGAGTTTGAGGCAGGAATGGCTTTTTGAAGTCTCGCTTGTGGCCAGAAATCCAGGAGCAGCATGATGAATGAGCGGATCGACCTGGACAGATTGCAAGGCGCGGGCACAGAAGCATCCCCCAGGGCGGTTCTTTTCGACAACTCGCTGTCGATCCTGAACCGGACCGGCGCCTATCATATCGCGAAGGATCTGACCCGGGAATTCGTCCCGGGTCGGGCCGGGGTCCGATACTGGCGACTGGGTTCATTCGCTCCCGAAGGGCTGGTTCGGAAGATTGCCGCGCGGCTGATGATGCTTGAGATCAACTGGCTCCAGGACAGTGAGTTTTTCCTGATCCGTGACCGTATCGAAGAGCCCGGCTTTCGGCTGTTTCTGGATCCGCTTTATGTTCTGAGGTCACGTTTGACGAAGAACGATATCGTGCTGTGCCACGATGTCGGCCCGCTGACGCATAGCGAGCTCTACGACGAACGGACCAGCGCAAACTACGAACTCGCTTACCAGAAAATCCGCCGCGCCAAGCCGGGTGTCGTCTTCGTCAGCGACTTCTCCGCGAAGCAGTTCATATCCCTTTTCGGGTCAGATTTCCGGTTCCTGCGGATAATTCCCCTGTATCTGCGCACTGAACTGTTCAATGGCCCGGCCGAGAAGGCCCCGGGCATCGGCGGTCGGTATTTTCTGACCGTCGGCGCGTTTGAAACCCGCAAGAACCAAATCGCCGCTCTGAAGGCGTATCGAGACGGCGGATTCCATAGTCAAGGTATTGAATACCTGCTGTGTGGCTCGCGCGGTGACGGTCATGCAGACATCGTGGAACTCGCGAGGACCATCGCCGGAGTAAAGCTCATGGGTTACGTGCCCGACGCACAACTGCGCTGGCTCTATGCAAACGCCGAGGCATTCCTGCTGCCAAGCCTTCTCGAAGGTTTCGGGATGCCGGCGCTCGAGGCGGCCTATATGGGGCTGCTCCCGATCGTGTCCGAAGGCAGCGCCCTTGTGGAAGCCGTCGGAGGCAAATGCATTCAGGTACGGCCGGACCATCCTGATGAGATTGCACACGCGATGCGGAAAGTGCTTCTTCGTAGCCCCACGGAAAAATCGAAAACAAGTCGCGCGCTGCGCGACATGGCGTCAGCTACAACCAAGGATCGTTTTCTGCAGCAATGGAAGGATTTGCTGCGGGACGCCGCCAAAGCTGATTCTCCGACAGTCCTGCGACCTTGAAATCCCGATGCTGTAGCCGGTATGAGGGCCCGGCGGCTGGAAGGGGATGGGAACCGGCAGCGCCGCGCTCGCCGCTCGTTCAGCCGCTACTCTCTCTTGCGGCAGCCAACTGGCTGACCACGCAATGATGCCTATTGAGCGGCGACTAGGCGGTCGCCGAACCGGAGCACTTTGCCGGTAGTTTCGGTACCGTCATCGTAAAGTCTGACGACTTCCTCGGGCAGGAGCCGACCGACATCGGCTGCGCAGATGTAGTCGCGCATGGTGGTTCCCGTGGAGCGGGAATCCACATTGGCTGCACCGCGGTGAGCGATCACGTCATCGAGATGGACTGTCCTGAAGTCGATGCTGTACCTCGCGACTCCGGTCGTGTTTGGAACGGTTTCGTGCAGCTGCGCGCCAGAGAAGGCGATGATGCCGCCCGGCGGCGGCAGATAGCGGAGCGATTGTTCGTTCAGCTGCTGCTGCGGCTTCGGCTGCTCCCGGGCATCGCTCTTGACGTGTTTGGCGGCGTCGGCGCGGTTCTTGGTGTTCCATTCGTAGTAATTATAGATCTCGGAATTGTTCTCCACCGGAACATCGAAGTAGCCAGGGTAGAAGCCCATCGCGTTTTCCGGATCGAGCGGATAGATCGGTATCCACCAGTTGATCTGGCACATCGGAGCAGAATACCAGGTGTCGCGATGCGGGTGGAACGCATAGGCAATCCCTGACGACAAGAAATGGGACGGGTATGCCGATCTCATCCTTGGGACGTCGAAATAGAGCTTCTCCAGGTCCATCCCGCGCTCCTCCATGATGAGAGAGATCAGCCTCTTGCATTCTGGGTGATGGATGAAGGTGGGCTTTGTCTTGCCAAGAATCGAGGCGACGTGCTCCGCCGTCAGGTGCTCGTGGATCGCTCGCGGGTCATGCGGCGCGAACGCCTCTTCCAGCATCTCCCTGGCGAGGGCGATCAAGGCCTCGGTAGTCGGCGACGCCGAGAAGATGAAGATGTCTCCCGAGTAGAGCCTGCGTCGACGCTGTTCGTCGTCGTGGTTCGAGTCGATGAACAAGGCTGCCATGGAAATCCCCCCGCAAGGAGGCGCTGCCGCAAACGCATGCGCCGACTCAAGAAGCTAGCCTGTCGGCCGGCGGCGGCGACAGCGCCTCATTCGGAGTAGGGAACGACGCGAGGCATGGCATTTTGTCTTAGCGCCTTCATGGGCTACCCCAAAAGTGGCATCCCCTGCAGCCTATCAGTCGAGGCGGCGATTGCTGGCGCGAAACTGCGGCGAGGCGTTTGGCATTGCCGGGAACTCCAAGGGAAGCGCCAGCCCGGCATCGGCATCTTCAAGTCGCTGCCTGCCGTCCTTTTGATAAAGGGCGACGCCGACGCGTCGCTGATCGACGATTTGGCCCGCGAGGAGGCAAGGTTCTTCCTGGCTGCGGCAAGCAGATTAAATGTAGTGCTGATCGTCGAGTATTGTTTGCCGAGAATGCCTCCCTCCGTACGCCATCTCTGATGGCGCCTTGCCTTCAGCAGCCTGGCCTGCCTCGCCGAGCCAGGATAGGAAAGGGCCATAGCACGCATCGTAGGAAAAGAGCTTGGCGAACACACGCGCAGTCCCCTCGGATTTCTGATGCCGGAGTTCCGTATTGCTCAACAGCGCGATGACCGCCTGTGCAAAGTCTGCCGCGCCATCAGCCACAATCGCTCCCTCATCGAGCTGATGGGCGTCGGCGGCGTCCACGCCTATTGAGGTCGTCACGAGAGGCCGACCGTAAGACATGGCCTCGGCCACCTTGATCTTGACGCCGGCTGTGCCGGATACCAGCGGAGCCACGACCACCTGCGCGCGCCGATATTCCGGAGCGAGGTCCGGCAACGGTCCCACACACTGCACGCCGCCAGCCGGTGCAGCCTCATATGTGAAGGCGGCTGTTCCCACGATCCGGAATCTTGCTGCGGCGCAAGAGGTTCGAACCGCTGGCCAGACCTCCGACAGGAACCACGACAGCGCGGCACGATTGGGGTCTGTGGCATTTCCGACAAAGAGAAGGACGGGGTCATTGCTGCCGGGCTGCTTTTCGTGATTGTTGAAACCCATTCCTAGAGGGATCACGCGTTTCACCCCGAGCCGGTCGCGGGCGTAGCAGGCGTCATCCATGCTGTTGAAGCCGACGCATTCTGCCGCCTTCAGCGAGTGGGATAGTTTCTGCTCCTCAGCCCAAATTTTGTCTGCGCTGGGGTTTTCGCCGGCGACCATGTGCGATGCTCCACGGCGGTGCTTGAGATGGCCAACGAGTGAGAAAACCCTGTGACCACTGCGAGCGAGCCGAGAAGCGAAATGCACGGCATCGTGGAACAGTATGACGGCGTCGGGTCTCAGCGTGTCGATACGTTCCAGCACCCACTGGATTTCTCCATCTGGGAAATTTCGGTCCGTCATCAAAGGAACGGGAGCGACCCTCCGTGCGAGGAGCGATCCAGCCAAATTTCTAGGGCCAAGCAATTCCGTGGATAGAAAAGTTCTCTGACCCAATCTGACGCTTTTGCGAACCTGCCATGAAGAATATTTCTCTATTTCATATGCACTCCTGCAAATTGGGCTCCTTCTTCCGCGGGTTATGTCGGAAACGTACCCGTGTACCTCGTGGCCGGACTTCAAAAGATATTGGCCGAACGCTTGAACATAGGCGCCGTCTCCGCCGAAGAAAGCATCGTACGGATAGCTATGGACGATTGCTATAGTGGCCATTTTCTACCCCACGTTTCGCCGCCCGGCGCCAGCCTATTCCAACACGTCAAGCGCCGGCCCGCGCCTCGCGCCGGAAGCTGAGCAGCACATCCTGGAACAGGTTGATCTGCCCGAAAACGAACAGCAAGACGAACCCGTAAATGGCGCTCAGGACCACCCCTCCCGCCACGAGCCGCACAAATGAAGAAACCTCCGCGCCGAGATAGTGCTGTACCGCCATCGCGCCCGCCGAGGCCACCATGCCCGACATCCACGGCCTCACGATCACGCCCAACAGATCTCTGACTGAAACCGGCGTGCCACGCAGGCTCCAGGCCAGGTGGGGATAGAGCCAGAGCACCAGCACCGTGGAGTAGCTAAGAGCCACGCCCTCGGGACCGAAGGGAATCCCGAAGCAGTAGGAAACGATGACGAGTGGAGCGATGGCAAAGGCCATATACAGGCTGCGCTTCTGCTTGCCGGTCGAGATCAGCAGCCAATATGTGGGGTTGATGATCCCCAACACCAGGATGGTGGGGGTAAGAAGCCGGAAGATAGTAGCCGCCTCCGTCCATTGCGAGCCCAGAACCACGGTGATGATCTCATGTGCGAATACGAATGAGAACATTGTGATAGGCACCGTTACCGCGATGACGATCGAATACCCCTTGAGGTAGAAGTTCCGTAACCGCGCGGAGTCATGCTGCACCCGCGACAGGGCCGAGAACAGTACAGCGCCGACGGCGCTGTTGATGGTCGCCGTGGGGATGCCGATCAGTTGGAAGGCCCGGGTATACAATCCAAGCGGCCCAGCGCCCCAGAACCGCCCGAGAAGGACTTTCTCGGCATTGTAGCCAACATAGACGACTAGGTTGTTCAGCGTGACGATTCCACCGAAATGCAAGAGCGAGCGGATATTGGCACCATACCGGGGCGGTCCAGGAACCCACCCGGTAGCAATCCAGAAGCCCAGGCTGTTGATCGCCGGCGAAATAAGGGTGGGGGCGACCAGAGCCCAGTATCCATAACCACGGAGCGCCAGCAGCACGCCGGCCACCACGCCTAGGCACAGGGCGCTCGTGTCGATTGCGCTCAAGGTGACATAGCGCAGATTGCGCTCTAGCAAGGCGGCATGCTGAACCCCGCTCGCGTTAAGCAGGAAACCTGGAGCGATCACGATGGCTATCCAGAACAGGCGTGGCTCGTTGTAGAAAGCGGAGATGGGGTAGGCACTCGCGGCGCAGAGCAGCGTGAGGAGGATCCCTACCACCATGTTGACCCAGAACAGTGCCGAGACCTGCTCATACGAAATCTCGTGCTTCTGGATTGTCGCGGAGGAAAGCCCGGCGGTGGTGAAGGCATCGAAAATGCCTGTGAGGGCCACCACCATCGCAACCAGGCCGAAGTCGTTGGGGCTGAGCAGGCGCGCCAATACGGCTATATAGCCGACCCTGATCATCAGGTTCGCGCCCTGATTCACCATCCTGGCGACGCCACTGTGGACGGCTTCGTTCTTAAGGCTGCGGCGGTCATTTCTCGCAGCCAGGAGCTCTTCGGTCATGTGTCGCTGGCAGCATGCGCGCGCGTCTCAGTTCGAGCGAGCTGCGCCTGCTTTCTCTGATCAGTTATGTCGCCAGATACCCTTTCGAGCCATCCTTCCCGCCACCAAGGATAGACGGCTCTTGGGCACTGCATCCGGCAATCGCTATACCGCGAATTGCACCAGACTTTCTCCAGGATAATAGCCGGCCCCCTGAGCTTGTTGATGAGTCCGGTCTTTTCATTGACAAACGTTGTTACCCGCGACCTCACTCTGAAGGTATGACCGCAATAGGGAACCATCTCTGCATCGAAAGTAAGACCGACGCTCTTATTGTCGGTGTCCAAGGTCTCGAGTATTTCTTCATAGGACTTGACCCTGATCAGCTCGCCTGGTTTGAGATCAAGCTTGACGGTTGGAACCGGTCGGCCGGTAGGGATTGATCCACGATATCGCGGGAACGGCACGCCGCCGTAGAGGCGTTGCACCTTGTCATAAACCCAGCTGACAGCCACCGATAGCCTGGTGAGGCCCAAACGGCGCAGGTAATAATAGCAACTGAACACCGCTGCATAAACGAACCCCACGAAGAGGCGCCATGCGTCGGCATTTCCGGAGACATAGTCTTCCAAATATTGTCGAACATCCCACCAAGGAAGCGGGGTGGTCGCCTCCAGAAGTTCTGTGGCTTGGCATGAATATCTGGGACCGCCCGAAAATGGTTGGTTCTTTGCGTGTGTGGCAGCCAGCACATCGCTCTCTGTGCAACCCTTTCCGTCCGCCATCTTCGTTTGCAGCGAGGTAGCCTCATCTGAGGACGGTGCGTCCACAGGCTTAAGCCATGCCTCCTTCCAGAAAATCAGGCACGCAGCCTGACAGCCTCCAAACGCGCCGCCGTCGCACCTCAGGTTTTCAAGATGGATGCCGTCGGACAATTTACGTCCACCGGCAAAGTTGATCGTGTCGCACGTCTTGTGCGCGCGCTTGTAAACGCGAAAGCGACCGCCACAATATTGAAACATCTGCGGCATGAAAGGAAGATTTTCAAGCCGCCCCTCTCTGTCGAGCGTGCGAAGGATCTCTTCCTTGGACCGCACTACCACCCAGTCGCCGGCCCTCAGTGACATTCAGTACTCCCGCTCACGGCACGTTCCGGAACCAATGTAGTTTTCATACTAGCAAAACCATACCATCCCCGAATTCCGATGGCCGTCCCCAAATTAGCAGTAGCTACCCTCCACCTTTGACTAAGTGGACGAATGGCTGTCAGATCTTTACGACATAGACAGGGATGGCGGTCTGCCGACGCAGGCATGCCGGCAACCTTCCTGACAAACTTGGCGAACGTGCGCTTCAGCAGAATCTGCCTGACTACGAAGCGGCTCCCAGCGAAGATGCAGAATCGCTGGTGCGGAGCGAAGCAGTTTCCTGGCGGATCCGCAACAATCTGGAGCGTCCTCATGCCCAGCGTTGACGTAGTCATTCCGAACTATCAGTACGGGCGCTTCCTGTCTGGCTGCATCAAAAGCGTGCTGTCGCAGGATGTGGAGAATTTGCGCGTGCTCGTCATAGACAATGCGTCTACGGATAACAGCCTCGAGGTAGCCCGTGCCTTGGCGGCCGCCGATCGGCGGATCCAGATTATCGCTCATCCCGTCAATGTCGGTCTTACGGCCTCCATGAACGAAGGCATCGACCATGCGGCAGCGGATTACTTTACGATACTTTGCTCCGACGATATTCTCGCGCCCGGCAGCCTGTCGCGTGCCATCTCCATCATGGAGCAACATCCCGCAGTGACAGTCGCTCAAGGAAAGGCGCAAATCCTTGATGTCGAAGGTGCTCTGCCGACCGGGTCGACCACCACAGATCCGCCGACTTGGACAATCATTTCGGGGTCTGAATATATAGAGAAAATCTGCCGCCACCCGCTGCAGCGGCCGGTCGGCTTTATATTGGTACGAACCGCGGCGCAGAAACACGCAGGCTATTACACCAAGGAATTGCCCTTTACCAACGATCTTGAGATGCTGATGCGGCTGGTCAGTTTAGGTAATGTTGCTGAGACAAAAGCGGTCCAGGGAATTCGAAGGGAGCACAAGGATAATATTTCTAGTGCTTACTGGCATGACTTCAATCTTAGGTTATATTCTGTATATAATGCCGTCGATGCTTTCTTGTCGTCCTGCAGTATTTACGAAAATCAATCAGCAAAGTTGCTTACGCTTGCGCGAGTGAGTTTGGCCTGCGACGCCTACTGGTCGGCTGTATCACACCTGATCCGGGGAAGATATCGTGAGGCCTTTGACCTATTCAAGTTCGCCTTCAGCCTGTCGCCGCGTTTGGCAATCCTTCCTCCTGTTGCTCATCTTCTCAGGACAAAGAATGTTCTCTCTCGGACCCGAATGGTTTTCTCCGAGGCATTTGGGCGGGGCTGATACGAGAGGTCGTGCCCGCCTGTCCCGGAGTAAGGACCAAATATTCGATGTAGCGGGCCAGGGCCAGGGTGCCCGTGCAGTGCCAAATGGTTGGTGTGGGCATGCCGTCCAATAGGCGTGGAATGACCCTCTAAAGGGGTAACGAGAACCTTCGCTCAACCGTATGGGCAAATTGCACCCAGCATCCGCAGTCCCGACTATCGCGAATGTCGAGGTCCGGCAGGGAGACCGTTATCATGTCCTTTCGTTTCGCAGTTGCGACGGCCTGCTTGCTGGCGACGGCCGCGCCTGCTTCCGCCGATTTCCTCTGGGGCGTCAACGGCCATCCGATAAGTTCCTACCCGGGCGTCCCGGTCGAAACGCAACTCGATTTCATCAAGGATCTCGGCCTGAAATCATATCGGGTCAACGTCACGGCGGAGGACGATACAGATACCCTTGCCCGCCTTGTCGAAGCCGGAAAGACGAGAGGCATCGAGATACTGCCCGTCATCACACCCGGAGTCGATCTGGACCAGGCCAACCCGGACGAACTCTATGGGAAGGCCCGAAGACTGGCGGTTACTTTCGGCACCAGGTTCAAGAACGACATTCGCGTTTGGGAGCTCGGCAACGAGATGGAAAACTACGCCATCATCAAGCCGTGCGAGAAGCGCGACGACGGATCGCAATATCCATGTGCGTGGGGACCTGCAGGGGGAGTGGGGGTACTCGACTACTATGGCCCACGCTGGGTGAAGGTGAGCGCTGTCCTCAAAGGGCTGTCCGATGGCATGATTGAGGTCGACCCAGGGATCAGGAAGGCATTGGGCACCGCCGGGTGGGGCCACGTCGGCGCGTTTGCTCGGATGAAGCAGGACGGGATCGCCTGGGACATCTCGGTCTGGCACATGTATGGCGAAGATCCAGAATGGGCCTTCCGCGAGATTTCGAGCTACGGCAAACCAATCTGGGTGACCGAATTCGACAACCCCGAGGGCAGCCAGCGTAGCGACCAGCAGCAGGCCGAAGGCATCAAGCGGGCCATGACGCAGCTCCGCGAGCTCAATGAAAAGTACAAGGTCGAGGCCGCGCACATCTACGAACTGTTCGATGAGACCTACTGGGCTCCCAGTTTCGAAGCGAAAATGGGATTGGTGAGACTAACCCCGGCATCCGATGGAAAATGGAGGCCTGGCGAGCCGAAGGCTGCCTACAAGACGGTGCGTGACTTCACCCGCGGTCCTCGGCCGCCAACCAAGCCGCATCGGAACTGCGACCCGGAGACCACGGCTGCGGCCGAATCCACGCAGGTGCGGCAGGCGAGTTTCGTCTACTGCCTCATCCTCGGCCATGAGGGTGACAGCGCCAGCGTGGAACAGTGGGCGGCGGCCCTGGAAAGCGGACAAACCAAACTCCCCGACATGATCATGGAAATGATGGGCTCGGACGAATTCAAAACTAGATATGCCACGATCGGCCTGACCGACCGCGAATATATCGGCTTTTTGTATCTGCTGCTTCTGAACCGCCCCGCAGACGGCTACGGGGTCGAGACCTATGCCGTCCAGTTGCGTGGGGGCTCCATGACGCGTGAAGCCGTGGCCTTCGGAATCATCACCTCAGCGGAGTTCCAATCCGGGCACGCCGCCATCCGCGAAACATCCACGGTCGCGACCCCCGGGTGAAATGGAGTCGTGAATTTGCCAAGACCGAACGACAAATTACAAACCACGCCAGCATCTAAGGCACCGTCACTCTCGGGTCGGGAAAGCCGATAAGTAGGCTGATGGAAGCATCGCAACTCGGCGAAGGATCTCCGAAGAAGATCCTCCGATTGGACTAGGCGCGCACCACCCGAAAGGTGCAGTGAGCGGCAAACCTTCGTCCAACTGGGCATTCTGATCGCCTATTGGCGTTCTCCCTCGCTGTTTTCAGCCCAAGTAGCCTCTGCGCGATCATTTCTGCTCGGGAAAAGGTGTGCGATGAAAGTCATGGTGACCGGCCATCAAGGCTATATCGGCTCGGTGATGGTGCCGATGCTGCTCAGCGCGGGGCATTCGGTGACGGGTTACGACAGCGATCTTTACCGGCGCTGCACCTTCGCTTCGGGCGGAGAGCGGGCCAGCGTTCCCTCCATCCAAAAGGACGTCAGGGATGTGGAGGCCCGCGACCTCGAAGGGTTCGATGCCGTTATCCACCTCGCGGCTCTTTCCAACGATCCGCTGTCCGACCTCGATCCGGGCACCACCTACGAGATCAACCACAGGGGCACAGTCCGTTTCGCGAAGGCGGCCAAGGAGGCCGGCGTATCGCGCTTCTTGTTCGCGTCATCGTGCAGCAACTACGGACAGGCGGGCGACGGAATGGTCGACGAAACGGCCGTGCTGAACCCGGTTACGGCCTATGGTTGGTCCAAGGTGCTTTCGGAACGGGATATTTCAGAACTGGCCGACAGCAGCTTCTCGCCCATCTATTTCCGGCCCGCCACGGCCTACGGCCTGTCGCCCCGGCTCCGCTTCGACATCGTGCTGAACAATTTGGTCGCCTGGGCCATCACCAAAGGCGTGATCCTCCTGAAGTCCGATGGGACACCGTGGCGGCCGATCGTACATATCGAGGACATTTCAAGGGCGTTCATCGCCGGACTGGAAGCGCCACGCGAGATCATCCACAACGAGGCCTTCAATGTGGGACGGACGGACCACAACTACAGGATCCGAGACATAGCCGAGATTGTCGCAAAGGTCGTGCCGGGCTGCCGACTTGAATTCGCGGCGGATGCTGGGCCCGACAAGCGGTCCTACCGTGTCAATTTCGACAAGATCGCGCGCGCTCTTCCTGCCTTCAAGCCGCAATGGGATGCGCGCAGGGGCGCCGAGCAGCTTTACCAGGCCTATTGCAAGTCGAACATCACTCTCGAGGAATTCGAGGGGCCGCGCTTCCAGCGCATTGGTCACATCCGGTACCTTCTGGCCAGCGGACTTCTCGACGAGCGGATGCGGGTCACCGAAACTTCGCGAGCGCTGGAGGCAGCGGCGGGGTAACCGGATGGAACGCGTGAACCCCGACGGGCTCGGCCCGCCGCCATCCACCGGCGTTGGCCAGGAAATCTATGCCTTGGCGGAACGCCTCTTTCCGATTTGCAGGAGCATCACCGGAGACGGTGTACGACGAACGCTGGATATCCTGTCGGGGCACGTTGACCTGGAACGGCATGAGGTGCCCACCGGCACGCAGGTGTTCGACTGGACTGTTCCCAAGGAGTGGAACATCCACTCGGCGAGCATCAAAGGCCCGGATGGACAAACGGTTGTGGATTTTGCCGACTCCAATCTGCACATCGTCAACTACAGCTTGCCGTTCAAGGGAACCCTGCCGCTCAACGAGTTGAGACAGCATATCCATACACTGCCGCAACAGCCGCAACTGATCCCCTACCGCACAAGCTACTACGCCCCGACCTGGGGGTTCTGCATGGCCCACGACCGTGTGGCCAAAATGCCTCACGGTCTCTACCGGGTGGAGATCGATGCCGAACTTAAGGACGGCAGCCTCACCTACGGCGAATACCTGCACCGCGGGCAGACGGAGCGCGAATTCCTGCTTTCGGCACACATCTGCCATCCGTCCCTGGCCAACGACAACTGTTCAGGCCTTGCCCTGCTGGCGATCCTTGCGAAAAGACTGAAGGCAAGGAAAACACGCTACAGCTACCGCTTCCTGTTCGCCCCTGGCACGATCGGCGCGCTCGCGTGGCTGTCCCGCAACGAGAGCCGGATACATCTCATCGACCACGGCCTGGTGCTGTCATGCGTGGGCGACGCCGCGAGCCCGGCATACAAGCGCAGCCGCCGCGGCGACGCCTTTATCGACCGCGCCATGACGCACGCGCTCGGGCGTGAAGCCGGGGCAAGGTTGATGGATTTCTCCCCTTACGGCTATGACGAGCGGCAATATTGTTCGCCAGGCTTCAACCTTCCGGTCGGCATGTTCCAGCGAAACGTTCACGGCACCTTCCCCGAATACCACACGTCGGCTGACAACCTCGATTTCATCAGGCCAGAGCACCTGGAGGATTCCTTCCGCATCCTGACGGAGGTGATCGACATCGTCGAACGGGACTGGACGCCGTTGAACCTTTTTCCAAAGGGCGAACCACAACTTGGCAAGCGAGGTCTCTACGCCTCCCTTGGTGGGCAGAAGACCTCGGGGGCAACGTCGATGTCCATGCTTTGGGTGCTCAATCTCGCTGACGGACAGCATTCACTTCTGTCGATGGCGGAACGCTCGGGCCTGCCATTCAGGGAACTGGCCGCCGCGGCGAGGCTGCTCTCGGATCATGGCCTGTTGGCCGAGGCGGCGCCGTGAGCGCCGTCCAGGTCGAAAGCCGAATATCACTTCTGTTGGGCTCGACTTTCTAAGGAAATCAGGAGGAATCTAGTGGGCATTGAAGCATTCGTTCCAGAGCCCTTAAGAGATCCATACCGACGCCTACGGTCGGTTTTGAAGAATGGAATGCTGGCTAAGTCTAATACTGAGATTTTCAACTCAATCTACAAAGCGGCGATCTGGGGAAAATCGGAGAATGAAGGGGCTTACTCAGGGCCTGGCTCCTACGACCCCTCAGTTCCAACCTATGTCGCATTTGTACGGAATTTCATCATCGAGCAACAGATTGAAAGTATCGTTGAGATTGGCTGCGGCGATTTTGAAATTGGGCGGCAGTATGCCGATTGTGTAAAACGCTATCTAGGAGTTGATGTTTCGTCATTCGTGATCGAGCAAAACCGAGAAAAATTTAGGCGTGGCGGAATTTGTTTCGAGCACCACGATGCGAGCGAGCAGAACCTCCCAAAATCCGATCTGTGCATCATCAGACAAGTTTTGCAGCACCTTGATAATAGCACCATCGGTGAAATTTTGGCACACACGGCTGTGCACAAGTTCGTTCTGATCACAGAACATCTGCCCGCACCGTCCAGGCTCAAAAAGCCAAACCTCAACAAGCCGACGGGTCCGGACACCCGCGTCGTATTCAATTCCGGTGTTTACATCGACCTTCCACCATTTGGGCGGAAAGGAACAACGATGCTGACTCTGCCGGTAGCAAATCCACAGGCTGGTCCCGGAGAGGAGATGAGGACGACTCTTCTAGTAAACTTTTAAGGGATGGAGCTCCCAAAGCAGCCGCTACGACACCAGCTTCTTCAGCAGCGGCCAGTTCATGTCCCTTTCCGACATTGCGGTCGGCAGCAAGGGCCAGTTTATCGAAAAGGCAGGGTCGTTGTAGCGGACACCCGTCGATGCGTGGGGCGTATAGAACTGGGATATGAGATACGAGACCTCGGCATCGTCCGTGAGAGTCTGGAGCCCGTGGGCGAATCCGGCGGGGATGTAGATCTGTTTCATGTTTTCGGGTGTCAGTTCGAAAGCCAGCCAGCTGTGGCGTGTCGGCGAGTTGAGGCGCATGTCCACGACAACATCGAAAATCGCGCCGCGGACACAGGACACGAGCTTCACCTCCGCGTATGGATCCTCCTGATAGTGCAGCCCCCGAAGGGTTCCCTTCTTCACCGAATGTGCGCGGCTGTGCTGGACAAAGCGCGTCGCCAGCCCGCAATCGGCCATCTCTTTTTCGCAAAAGAGACGGGTGAAGGACCCGCGGTCGTCAATCACTGGCCTCGGCTCGATCAGCCAGACACCCTTCAGCTCAGTCTCGGTAAACTGCATATCGCCTTAACCCCCAGTGGCCGGGCAAGGACCGGCGGTCCGATTGTCGGCACCGCGTGCCCGGCTGGAAGAGCTACCTAAGCCTTAGGTGGCCTCTCCGATCGCGGTATGCCGGGGCCGAGCGCACCACCCGTTCGGTGGTCTCGGCGGCGCCGTTGCGCCGGCCGTTCCCTATAAGGATTAAGGCGCCCAACGGATTGGCAAATCGAACCCTTAGGCGCTGCGTCCTAACCTGAGTCGAGAAAGAAGCACTCTCCAAAGAAGGTCTCTCTACGGAGGCGCGGATGGCACGGGTTCTTCGTCACGCCCCCGCGTTTCCGTCTTTCAAACCATCGCGCCAGGAGCACCGAATGAACATTGAGGCTGTCGAAATCGTTCGCGACTACAACACGACACGCCGGAACGTCGGCTGCAGGCTCTGCGGATCGCGCCTTCATCACACTCTGGTCGATCTTGGCATGTCGCCTCCTTGCGAGAGCTTCCTGCAGGCCGATCAGCTTGACCAGATGGAACTCTACTATCCGCTCCACGTGCTGGTCTGCGAGAGTTGCTACCTGGTGCAGCTCAAGGAGTATATGAGCCCCGAGACCATTTTTAGCGAGTACGCCTACTTCTCTTCGTTTTCGACAAGCTGGGTGGCCCACTCGAAAGCCTATTGCGAAGCGATCACGAAACGACTTGGGCTTGGCGCCCACAGCTTTGTGGTGGAACTTGCAAGCAATGACGGCTATCTGCTGCAGCACTTCCTGCCACTCGGCGTTCCCGTGCTTGGCGTCGAGCCGGCGGCCAACGTTGCGCGCGCAGCGGTCGAGAAGGGCGTGCCCACTCGGGTCGACTTCTTCGGGGTGCGGCTGGCACGTCAGATGGTGGCCGAGGGACTCCGCGCCGATCTGATCATTGGCAACAACGTCCTGGCGCAGGTGCCCGACCTCAACGACTTCGTCGCCGGAACAAAAATCCTGCTCAAACCAGAGGGCGTCGTCACTCTCGAGTTCCCGCACATCGAGCGGCTGATGGCCGAGAACCAGTTCGACACCATCTACCACGAGCACTTTTCATATTTCTCGCTGCTGACGATCGACCTGATGGCGGCCCGCCACGGGTTGCGGCTGATCGACGTCGAGGAACTGCCCACCCACGGCGGCTCGCTGCGCGTTTATCTCGCCAATCAGGGCAGCCGCCGGGCCACTCATGACAGTATCGCCGAACTCCTTGACCGCGAAAAGCGGCATGGGCTTACGGAAATGACGACCTACACCTCCTTCGCCTACAAGGCGCAGCGCGCGAAGCGCGATCTACTTGCGTTCCTGGTCTCGGCCAAAAACGAGGGCAAGAGGATTTGTGGCTATGGCGCGCCTGGCAAAGGCAACACGCTGCTCAACTACTGCGCCATCGGTACCGACTTCCTCGACTTCACGGTGGACCGCAATCCCTACAAGCACGGTCGCTTCACGCCGGGGATGCACATCCCGATCAAGCCCATCCACGCGATCGACCAGGCCAAGCCGGACTATATCCTGATCCTTCCGTGGAACCTGAAGGACGAGATCATCCGGCAGATGCACCATGTCGCCGCCTGGAACGCGAAATTCGTCGTGCCAATTCCTTTTGTAACCGTGATTGATCCATCGGAGTTACACAGATGAAAGTCATTCTTTTCTGCGGCGGCCGCGGGACCCGGATCCGCGACTATTCCGAAAGCATACCGAAGCCGATGATTCCGCTCGGCCCCCAGCCGATCCTGCGCCACGTCATGCAATGGTATAGCGACTACGGGCATGACGAATTCGTGCTGTGCCTGGGCTACAAGGCCAACATCATCAAGGATTTCTTCCTCAATACCCGGCCGCAGACCTTTTCCGATTGTGTGGTCACGCACGGAGGGGAGGACGTGAAGCTGCTCGGCGACACGGTCAAGGACTGGAGCATCACCCTGCTCGACACTGGCATCTGGCGCAACATCGGCGAGCGCCTGTGGGCCGCGCAAAACCACGTCAGGAACGAGAAGATGTTCCTCGCCAACTATTCTGACGGCCTTACCGATGTCGATCTCGACGATATGATCAGGAAATTCGAGGCCAGCGGCAAGATCGGCTGCTTCCTCGCCGTGCACGCGCCGCTGACATACCACCTGGCCGACATCGCAGAAGATGGGCGCGTGCGCGAGTTCCGAGCGGCGCAGACATCGGAGATCTGGATTAATGGGGGCTACTTCGTGTTCCGCCCCGAAATCTTCGACTACATGCGTGACGGCGAGGAACTCGTTGTCGAACCCTTCAAGCGGCTGATCGATGACAACATGCTGATGGCATACAAGCATGAGGGGTTCTGGCGTTCGATGGATACCCTGCGCGATTGGCAGTCGCTCGAAGACATGGTCGAGAAAGGCGACATGCCCTGGAACATGAGGGTCACCGCCGAGAAGAACAGGCGCAGCGTCGTGCTGGCCGCATCATGAGGGGCCTTAGCCTCGCACGTCGCGGGGAGGAACTGTCAGTTCTCTGCATTGGAGCCCATTCCGACGACATCGAGATCGGCGCCGGAGGCACTATACTCGGCATGATCGCGTCGGGGATCCGACTGGACGTCCACTGGTGCGTGCTGAGCGCGGGCGGCCTGCGGTCCGCGGAAGCCAGGGGGTCGGCCGAGGCGTTTCTCGAAGGATCGCGCTCGTCGACGGTAGATGTCGCGGATTTCGAAGACAGCTACTTCCCCACCCATAGCCGATCGATAAAGCAGTGGCTGATCGAGGTAAGATCACGGATTGATCCCGACGTGGTATTAACCCACGCCAGGTTCGACGCCCATCAGGATCACAGGGAGGTTAACCAACTGACCTGGAACGTCTTCCGCGATCATCTGGTGCTCGAATACGAGATCCCGAAATGGGACGGCGACCTTTGCCAGCCCAACGCTTACGTGCCGCTCACGGCAGACGTGCTGGAACGCAAGATCGAACTCCTCCACAAGCATTTCGGGACGCAACGCTCCAAGGACTGGTTCGACCGCGCGACATTCGCTGGGCTTGCAAGGTTACGCGGGATGGAATGCCGGGCACCCGAGCATTTCGCCGAGGCGTTCACGCTCCGAAAAGCCAAAATTCTCTAGCAGTTTTTTACACATTCCTCCGCGAGAAAACTAACGGTGGATCAACAGACAAATCGGGTGAAAAGCCATTGAACTTACCGGGCGATCTGCTTACAAACTCACCGTCGAGCGACGTTCGCTGAAAAAGACATATAGACCCAGCGATTCAGAGCCGACGGATTTTTTTCCATCCATTTTGAAGTCGGGGAATCATCAACGTGAGCAAAGAAGAAATTGCTCGTGGATTTTCGCTCAGCGAAGCCCGGATCGGAACGGTCGAGGGTGGAGAATCCGGTGTTCTGGTGTGGAAATCCGACCAGTTGGTCGCCGTCCTTACCCTGATCGACGAAGCGGCCTATTGCACGAAAGGCAAATGGTTCCTTGAGACAGGCTTCGGGCTGCTGAGTGGCCAGCACAAAAACTTCGATACGATCGAGGAAGCGATTAAATGGGTGAGCGGATATACCTTCTCCGCGCCTGTTGCCGTTGCAGATTGATCGGCGGATTTCGCGGTGGCAAGGCACATTGCTCAGGTCCCGCGGACCTTCGCGACTGTGTCCTGATCAGCTTGTCAGACAGGCTTCGTTGACGTCCCAGGCGAGCCAAAACGGTGCGAGGACGAGATATTCGCCTTCCGCGTGCTCGAGACCCCGGATGCCATTCATGCACGAATATAACTCAGTCTTCAAAGCTGAAAACGCGACCCAGGGTTCACCAAGCCGGGCCGTCTTGTTGCTCGTGGTCACTCCTCAGCCAGAGTTCCTTCTGCGAAGAGATCGTTGACCTTGTAGGCGACTTCCGTCCGGTTGGTCGCCTTCAGCTTCTTCATGATGTTTCGAATGTGGACCTTCACTGTGCTTTCGCGCAGGTTCAGTTCGTAGGCGATGATCTTGTTCGCCTTGCCGCGTCGGAGCGCCTGGGCGACCTCAGCCTGCCTGAGCGTGAACATGCCCGTCAAAGGCCGCGTATCACAGTTGCCTGAATCTATCAGGTGCCGCATCGAAAGGACACTGCTCGCCGGGACGAAGATGCCTCCCGCTGCCGCAAGGTTGATCGCCTCGACACACACGTCAATCCCGACCGAAGTCGGAATGTAGCCGCGAGCGCCGCATTCGAGCGCCGTCAGTATCTGTGCAAGATCCTCGGTGTCGGCCAGGATAACCACTGGGACTGACTTGAACTCGGACGAAATATTCTTGATTTCATCGGCGATGCCATGATCACTCACTTTCCGACCGCCAAGGTTGAAGAGAATGGCTGCAAGGGGAGGGGCCGAGCCCTTCTTCGTGCGCCATTCTCCGATCGAACCCATGGCGACAACCGCCATACCGAGGTCATGGTCCTCAAGGGCCGATGCGAGACACTCGCGGTCTAGAGCCCTTCCGTCCAGGATGAGAAGGCATTGCCTACCTTCGTGGACATTTTCCGTTCCGCTCGCCGAAATTCCTGTCTGGTTTGTTGAAGTGGAATTGTGCAATCCTACTGTTGAACCCATACTAGTACCCGCCTTTCCCCAACGCGATCTGCCTTGTGGCGGTCAATAGAGCTAGAGCTCCGTCATTCTTTTGGATTGAATTTTGATACCCCAGCCCACTTGATAGCTTCAGGCTGGATTACCCCAGCTTGGAGCGCTCGGCAGTTCCTGACTGCCGCCACCTAGAACAGCTTGAGCAGTCTATGAGGTATTTATAAGCAGTCTCTAACTTATGTTAGTTTTATAGAAATTTTTAGTCTTAAAGAAGACGTCACCCAGCTGACCCCAAGGCGCTGCGATCCCTTGAAGACGCAGGAACGGGACGCCCTTGCCAGACCTTCGGACATATCATGCCGTCAGCCAAGCAGATCACCCAATCGCGAATGTTCGGCCGGTTGTCATCCGTTAGGCGGAAGCAGTATTCGCTCGTATCCCCTGACAACATTACATCTTACCTCCAAAAGCTTCGCTGGGCCTCCAAAAGCTTCGTTGACGGCATATCTGCCGGGCTGGACATTGGAATGCCGGCGTCTGCTCAAGGCTCACGCGGCCTGTCTGCAGCGAAAACGCGGAGACAGGATAGGGGAGTCACTGCCCGCCCAACGGCTCCCCTATCGCTCCGGCCGGCGAACACGCGGTCACTCCAGATTTCACAGACGTTTGATTTGGAAGGGCATGCGGAATCCGCTTGCACGGCGTGGCTGAAGTCGACAGAAATTAGCCGCCTAATACCCGAAAGCTTCGCGGACGTTCGATAGAGGCCTGGTCTCAGGCGTTTCCTTGCGGCTCAGCCTTGCTTAGCCACTGCACATCCACAACCGTTCCGTCTGTCTGGATCACGGCTTCGAAGGCGGCTATCAACCTTTTGGCGGCTTTGCTGGCAATGTGGGACTCGGGGTATTTTGCCTTCACGGCCAGCGCACTTTCGTAAACTTCCTTGAGTTGCCTGACCTGCTTGGGACCGAATGCGCCACGTACAACCTGAATGGTCATACCGCTTCTCCTCCTGGTGCCGGAACTCCAACGACCCGCCCGTTGCCCGGCGCTCCCACAATTTCATCATTAACATGCTATTGGCAGCAAAAATATTGCAATGGCAGTATAAGATTACCCCTTTCTCTGGTCGAGATGTGCTTTGGTGGACGTTCGCATATTGAGGGTTAGCCATTTGCAGGAGGCGCAGGCCGGATTGCAAAAAGACCGCCAGCGCGAAACAAATCGAGATATCCAGTGACCCGCCGGTCGCTGCATATCCTGCTCACGGCTGTCGTAACGCACACATGATCGGAGGACGTGAAAATGGGCGGCTTTCGCTTCGAGAGAGCAGCCAATTTAGCCTTCAAGCCAACGCCTTAGTGGACGATCACCTTCAGTACCGACCATGGGAAGGCGTATCTGCCATGTCCTGCAGATGCGTATGTCGGCTACGTCCTTTGGCTCTCTTGCACGGGATACCAATCTGCCGAAAGATGAGCCGTCGGACAGCTCGTGCGTCCGCATAACCCGGGGCCAAACCAGCCGGGAGGCTCGATCAGCAATGCAGATGTCCTTGCCAGGGCTGCTCGTGGCCGTGGCCATTTTGGTCGTCGCCTACTATTCCAGGGGAATGCTGATCATCGGACTGGTCGCCTCCCAGGCATTCGGTGCGACAGCCGTTGTGACGCTAACCTTTTTGGGTGGGTCGTCTCCGTTGATCTACACGCTGTTTGCGGCGCTGCTCGTAACGGCCGTCGCTGCGAGACGCCGCATCTGGTTCGATCTTGGAAGAGTGTTCGGAAGTATCCGCCCGATCTGGATTCTGACAAGCCTGATGGCTTACGCAATTATCGGAGCATGGCTGTTTCCAAGATTCTTCGCAGGTCAGACTGCCGTTTTCGTGCAGTCGAAAATCCGGGGTGCGGTCGTCGAAGCGCCTCTGGCCCCGGTTTCAGGCAACATTTCACAGACGGGCTATTTCATTCTTGGCGGGCTCACCGCCATCGCTCTTTGTGTGCTGCTGCTGCAGTCCAACAGGGTTGACCAGCTCCGCCGCGGCTTCTTCTTGTGGTGCGGTCTGCAAACGGGCATGGGGCTGATCGATCTTATTGGCAAGAATGCGGGGGCAGGAGATCTGCTTGCCCCGATCAGAACCGCCAACTACGCACTTATTACGGAAGCGGTCGAAGCGGGATTCGTGCGGATCACGGGACCTTTTTCAGAGGCCTCTTCCTTCGCCAGCGGTTCCCTCGCCTGCCTGGCATTCTGCTACACCTATTGGAGGAAGACCAAGTCACGCCTTGCCCAGTGGTTGGCGGGCATTCTGCTCTTCCTGACCATTCTGTCGACCTCGTCGACCGCCTACGTCGGTCTCGCTCTCCTGTGCCTTCCGGTCGCCTTCTCGATGTTGGTTTCGGTGTTCAAGGGGCGGGTTGAGCGCGAGGAGATACTGATCACCGCTTTGATGACGACAGGCGTGGTCGCTATCATGGGCATCAGCCTCTACAACGCCGGGATGCTTGAACCCTTCGTCAGGTTGGTTAACACCACTATTATCGACAAGGCAGCTTCGGGCTCCGGCGAGGAGCGCGCCTACTGGAACGTCAAGAGCTTGCAATCCTTCCTGGACACCAGCGGCCTTGGCGTCGGTTTCGGCAGTTCAAGGGCATCGAGTTGGCCCATTGCGGTGCTTTCCCAGCTCGGCTTGTTCGGTTCCCTGATGATGGCGATCTTGGTCGGCGTCCTGGTCAGCGGAACGGGGCGGATGCGGGAATGGGTAGACCCAGAAACCGATGCGGTCGTGACCAGCGTCAGGAATGCTTCCCTCGCCGGCGTAGTTGCCGGCTCAGTGTCGGGCGGCAGCGCCGACCCAGGCATCCTCTTCTTCATCGCACTTGCCGTCGTTTCCACCACGAGGGTCCGTGCCCGGCGCACCATGGGGCTTAGGCGAACCACCGGACATGACGGCTTCCTCTCTCATGGTGGACTTGCCACGCCGGCACCAGCAGGATCGGTCAACCGGGAATGAGATCGAGGAATTCGAAGACGGCCCCCGGCCAGCTGTCGGATAACCTTGAAGAGTTCCATGGGCCACACGACCTGTATTCGTGGGTGCTGGCAGCTGGGGCGCTCAGGAACTCGTTCTATCTTATGCCGACAGGATTGGGGTTGGTGGAAAACCTTCCATTCCGCTGCAGGTTCGGCCGCCGGGCTGAGCCTGGTATATGATTTCCGCCGAGATTGACGTGCCCAATCTCGACGATCGCACCGGCATTCAGAAGCACAACCTGCCGGGGGAACTCTTCGGACCGGGAGCGACCGCCGACGGTCAGCAGATCAAAGTCGGATTTGGGGTCAATTCGCGACTTTCTCCCAGAAGGTTGAGCGTCTGGAACCTTCGTTGCGGAGCCAGGAGCCGCCGTTCCTCTGTCGGCCTAACTGCTGCATTTTCCGCTTTGAGGCAAAATAATTCTCAACTATGGTCCGTCAGGCTTAAGGCATGGGGGATTGCCGATGGTTTTGTCACGCAGGGGTGTCGTGCTCGGCGGCCTGGCGGTGGTCGCGGTCGGTGCAACCGGCAATATCGCTCAAGCCGCGGCGGCAAAATCCTATTTCGCCGGTACCGCCAGCGACAACAATTTTGTCTATCGCAAGACCAACTTCGCCAAGATCGACAAGAGATGGCATCGCCAGATCGTCAAGTATTTCAGCAGCGAGTCGGTCGGCACCGTCGTGGTCGATACCCGCCACCACTTCCTCTACCTCATCATGGAAAACAAGACCGCCATCCGCTACGGCGTCGGCGTCGGCAAGGAGGGCTTCAAATGGTACGGCCGCGCGACGATTGACCGTCGCGCGCTCTGGCCGCAATGGGTCCCGCCCCCCGAAATGCTTAAGCGCAGGCCGGAGCTACCGCCCATGATCGCAGGCGGCGCGCCCAACAATCCGCTCGGGCCGCGCGCGCTCTATCTGTACCGCGACGGCGCCGACATCGGCTACCGCCTGCATGGCACGCTGGAGCCATGGAGCATCGGCACCGACGCTTCCAGCGGCTGCATCCGGATGTTCCCGGAAGACATCATAGATCTCTACCAGCGGTGCCCGATCGGCACTGCGGTGGAGGTCCTGCCGCACATCGCCGACCAGGCGCCCGCTTCCACCACTGTCGAATGATGGCGCACCATGAACCGCATGATTGAAAACACGCGTCGGCTGATCGCCGCCGGCCTGCTGGTGCTAGTCGCATCCTGCTCGACCAGCAACACGCTGGCCCCGCCCACGCCCGACGTCACCAACGCCGAGATTGCCGGCTTCCAGAACGTGCAGCCGGGCAGCGAGGAGGATTTTATCCTCAATGTCGGCCGCCGCACCTATTTCACGAAAGGTTCGGCCGAGCTCGATTCTGTCGCCAAGACCACCCTCGACACCCAGATCGCCTGGTTAACAAAGCATCCGCGCTGGCTGCTCAAGCTGCAGGGTTTCGCCGACGATCCCGGCGCAAGTGAAACGGCGCTGTCGCAGAAGCGCGCCGATGCGGTGATGGACTACCTCGCCGCCGGCGGCATAGACCGCAACCGCATGTGGGCCAAGGGCTATGGCAAGGACAGGCTCGTCCGCGACTGCCCCGACGCCGCCTGCAGGTCGCAGAACCGCCGCGTTGTGTCTAATTTGCGCGATGAGCGGGACGAGTCGTAAAGGCTGCTGTTTTGCTTGTCACCGAATCAGCGTCTCACACGCGACGGCGGCATGGCTGCTTCGCGCCCATGAGCGATCATTCGGAGGTTTGATAATGACTCCGCGTAAGGGCTGCAGTTGCGGAGCCCGGGGTTCCTTCGCCATCCCACCCTTGCGCTCTTCATCGACGTGAGAGACGTCGCCGACCAATTTGAGGTTCTGAATGCTGGCTGCCTTCGCCATTTCCGCAATGGAGTGCGGCTGGTCGTACGAAGGGATTTAGACGCTGGCCCGAACTTCTGTGACTCGACGGCGCACGGTTGCCGTGATGGCGACCTAGATTCGTGCGGTACTTGAATTCCCGCAGTTCGGACCGAGGCGACGAAGAGCGTGCCGAACGATCGTCAAAAGAAATCCGGAAATGGTCGTGCCAGCGGCGTTTGAGACAAAGACCACATTCACCACCCTCAAAGAACGCTCTTTTCAGAACCATAAGGTTTGGCAATGCGGACCATGCCTTTGGTCCGAAGCCTCTGGTATAAATAGAATATGGTCATCAACCCGGTTATTGTTCCAATGCCAAGGCAAAGCGCGAGCAATAGGTCTGCACCGACACCCAAGGCAAGCAGAGCAACGCCCGCCGCAGCGACAATCGCATTTACGAATGCGATCATAGTCGCGGCGGTCGTCAGGTATGGGGCATCCTTATCTTCCGAATCAAAGGATGCGCTATGGGCCAAGTTCTGCATGGGAGC
>NZ_JBSKBR010000031.1:0-47176 GCF_053714315.1 Mesorhizobium sp. PL10
GCATCAGCTACCGCGGCAGCGGTTTAGTTCAATCAGATATTCTCGCCGATGGGAATCCCTCACGATTCCATCAGGTCAGATTATGCTCTAAGATACATTCCGACATCCTGTAGGTCTTGACGGCTACGCGACATAGGTTTGCCCAACCGACTCCTCCATTTTCCAAGCTCAAGTAGCTGAAACAGTTCCCGTAAATGGGTTCTTCGCGTCGTTCTGCCAATTGGCATGAGTTTTGATGCTCTCGATGCGAACGCCGACAGGTGCCGGACGGGCGCTACGGCTGATCATCGGACCCAATACAAAGGAGCTGTTAATGAGCACCCAGGATCAGCAGACGGCACCGGAGGAAGCCGTACGAGAGCGCATCAAGGCATCCCATAACCTTGATGGCGACGCAGGTCGCTTGGCCAACTTATACCGCGGATGGGCGAGCACCTTCGATCAGGATCAGGTCCGCGTCGGGTACTGTGGACCCACGATCGTGGCAGAACTGGCAGGCGCCGTGCAGACGGCTTATTTGGCCGGGCAGCGAAATGGCATCGCAATCCTGGACGCTGGTTGTGGAACAGGGCTCGTCGGCGTGGAACTCGAACGCCTCGGGTTCCGGCTGATCGATGGGTTCGATCTTTCGCAAGAGATGGCTAAAAAGGCGCTGCAAACCGGCGTTTACCGCCATGCGCGGGGAAATGTTGACCTTAACGGTCGGCTCTCAGACTACGCTAGCACGAGATATGACCTAACCGTCTGCTGCGGTGTTTTCACTCTCGGTCACGTTCGACCGGACGGGTTGCGCGAGTTGGCTCGCGTGACCCGTCCGAACGGATTTATAGTAGCAAGCACCCGCAAGAGTTATGCGAAATCAACATCCTTTGAAGTCGAGGTGCAGCGTCTACAGGATGAGGGTTTCCTTGAATTGGTGCAGTGTCTAAGGAACGGCAGATACCTCGCCGACGAAGACGGGCACTACTGGGTCTTCCGAATACCAACGTCCGCACCGACGGAGGAACGGCCATGATGGCGCTACCGCACAACTCATTTGCGACAACTTGCAGCTACGCGAGGCGACGAAGCGCGTGCCCACGAGTGCCCTTGCAGGATACGGTCCGCGTAACAGAGCTTCTCTTTGGATTTGACGTAGTAACCGGATCGCACCTCGCCAGTGAACCATACGGGCGTTCTATTCACAGCCCTTCTTGTCCGAAGCTGGACAAAATGTCGGAGCCCGACGAAACGGCCAGGCGATGGGCTGTCGATATTGATCAGGTGCTGCTCATAACTTTGCGCCAACCGGCGCGCAAGTTGCGCAGACAACGGAGTAGGGCCGCAGTTTCGTGATTGATCTCAGCCTTCCAAGTCTACTTCGTAGAGTTCCGGCTCTCTCGCTATGAGCCCGAGGCTCGATTCCCGGTCGCTCGATTCGGGTCTGCCGATCCGATCGGAGCATTCAATGTCTCATCGATGTTATGATCTCGCATTTTTCATTGCTCTTGAGGCATTCGAAGCCTCGACATTTCATCTTTCGTTTGAGCTTGCAGCTTCTGAGTTGAATTTGACACCGGGAGAGATTAGTCGGCAGATCAAAGTCATCGAGGACGAGCTCGGTGCTCCGCTGTTCGTGAGGGCGGCATCTGGCGTGGTGCTTACCAGCGTTGGGAAAGATCTCCACATTGAGCTGGCAAGCATTTTCTCAACGACGTCCCGGGCCTTGACGACATTAAGCGCGGCAGCCGTAGCCCGATGTCCCGACTAGCCCGCTTCTCTCACCGCGCCCAGGCTCAAAGCGCATCTTGACTGGCGCGGGTCGGTGCTGATCATCCCCGTTTTGAGGACGGGCGCAGCCAGCGCCGCGGAGCGCGGCGGTGCTGAGCTCTGCAATTTTCCTCTGTTGTTTGCGGGAAGGGGTCCGGCGGCGTCAGCGGGCCGCGGCGCATATTCGAGCGTGGGCCACGGCAAAATTCGTCCGCGTATGGACAGGCTGAAGCCATTGCGACCTTGATCCGACGCACCGAGACACGGACCTGCGCACCGATCTTCAGCAGCTCAGCCTGATCGTGCCACAGTGGCGTTGGCGAGCCTGGTGTGGGCGAGGCCAAGGCGGCGCAAGGCGCAGATCAGGACGTAGGCAAACGAGGCGAACCAGAGCCGCAGCTGATTGGCGCGCATGGTGTGAGCGCTGGTGCGGTCGGCGTAGAGGTCGAGCTGGCACTCCTTGATCCGGTTCTCCATGTCGCTGTGGGCACAGTAGAGATCCTCGTAAAGCCCCGTGCCGCCCAACGCGTTGGCTTGAGCGAGGTCACGACGAAGCGCGGATTGGCGCCCTGCGTCGTCCACGGCCCCGGCGACGATCCGCCGTCGGCGTGACCAGCTGTCTTTCGTTGACCACATGAAGCCGCGGAATACGCGCGCGGCCTGGTCGCTTTCCTGGATGCCAGGTAAGCTTCCTGCAAGGCTGGAGCGATCTTCTTCGCCAGCCGCTCGTTGCGGGCAAAAAGACATAGTCGACGCCGTTGGCCTCGCACCAGGTCATCAGCTCTTCCCGGGCAAAACCGGAATCGGCGCGCAGGACAATGCGCACTCTGCGCCACTGCCTGCGGATCTGCCGCACGATCCGCTCGACCTCCTCGATCGCTCCCTTGCTGGCGTCGATGTTGGAACGCCTGAGCTTTGCCGCCAGCAGGTGCCGGCCGCAGAAGATGTAGAGCGGCAGGTAGCAGTAGCAGTTGTAGTAGCCGTGGAAGAACCGGCCTTCCTGGTGACCCTGCAAGGGTCATCGGCGGCGTCGAAATCGAGCACGATCTCGCCCGGCGACGTGTCGTGGGCTTCCAGGAACAGGTCGACGAACAGAGCTTCGATCGCCTGCGTCTCGTGGCCGATCTTGTGGTAGCGCGTCGGCTCCCCCGACCCGAGGCTCCAGCCGGGTGGAGCGTCGACATGCCCGCAAGCACCGCGCAATCCTCCCGCTTCGGCGTCAGGCTTTCCGACACAAGGGCCAGAACGGGGTCGTGGCGGAGCGTGTCGTGGTCGTCGACGTCCTCATATCCCAGCGCGATCGCCGGGATGCGCTGTCCCACCAGCGTTTGTATGCTGCGCACCGTGCAGTCCGGATCGCGTCGGTCGATGAAGCAGGCAGCCACCCGGCGGAACAGCCCGACGATTTTGTCAACGTCGCGCACAAGCAAGGCGCCGGCATCTGAGGTGATCGCTCCGCCGTCGAAACCGGCGATCACTTTGTGGCCGTCGGCCTTCAAATTCGAGCTGGTCGGAGATACAGTGTGTGTGCATCGGACCCCGTTCCTGAATCTGGTAACTCTTTGTCACAAAAGCAGTTTCTCAGATTCTTGGGACCGATGCACCCCTTACCTTGAGATATTCAGGCTAGCTCTGCCGACGCGTTACGGTCGATCAATCTAAAATTCAGCGTGTGCCCGCTGTAAGGCTCAGCCTCTGCGGACGTTTCGCCCAAGAGCTCAAGGCGCTGTCGAAGGCGATCCGAGCCACTTTCGGCAAGGACAGCCTGATCCAGCGCACAAGGCGCGCAACATCATGGGTCGGCTGCCCAAGCAGCTTCACGCCTCGGCGCGCCGGGTGCTGAGCCAGGCGAGCTGGCTCTTGTGTCATCCGACGGATGATCGATAAATGGCTGAACGCAGGAGCCGTCGCTGTATTTCGACATTTTCGCAGATGAGCAGCGCTGTCCCAAGGCACGGGACTGAACCAAGCGCTGCTCCCACCGAGAGGGCGAGACCCGAGTTGGATGGAATCATCAGTGCCGACATCGTTGTCCTCGGGGCGGGCTTTGCCGGGTTGGCATGAGCTACGGGATTCGCTCAGCTCGACCACGACTTTTCATCGCATTCTCGATGCCTGTATCGCGACGATTAAGGAGACCGGCCACCGTAGTTGTCGCCGCGCGCGATCCCGATATCGTCGGGAACGGGGCAAGTGGCCAGAATTCAGGATTCCTCATCTACTTGCCCCACGACATCTCCTCAGGCAATTTCGTGTCGATGCTGCTGCAAAAAGCTGGAACGAGATAACCGTCGCCTGTCGAAGTAGGGGCGCGATTCAACCTCGCATTCCGGGAGTGGCGTGCCGGACGCGAATAGCTGCGAAACGCAGCGCGAGCCTGCTTTAATCGTGCCTACCTCGCGCCCCCTTCCGGCCGACCGCGGCTCCAACTTGGCGTCGCCCCTCCGCGATGTCGCGCCATGGGCTCCTTCTTGTCGCAAATTGGATGAGTCAACGCGCCAGCTGAGAGCGCTGGACAGGGTATCCCATCCTGGCCCGGCCAGGAGCTATTGTGCCGCTCGTCGAGCGGCGGCGCAGGCAATCTCTAGCGCGTCTAGTGACGTACGCACCAAAGCCGCGAGGTCCGTTGCTCGAGTTTCCAAAAACCCGGCCGCTGCCGCCGACGAAATGGACATCAGCATGGGAGGTTGGAAAGCGAACAGTGGCAGAGCCGAAAGCCGCGCGCGTTCCTCTTCAAAGCTGCTTGGCTCATAAGGGATTGCAATTTTTTGCGCGAGGTCTGCAATGGAAAAGGCGCTAGCTCCCGACAGCTCGTAGCAGCGGCCGGCATGCCTAGCTGGATCGCTCAGCACCGCAAGCGCGGCTTCGGCCAGATCCGCTCTTGCAACGGCGGAAATCCGGCCCTCGCCAAAAGGGGTGGAAATCACCCCGTCGCGCGGCGCGGCGAGAGAGCCGATCAGTTCTGCGTAGAGACCATTGCGGAGGATGGTCCAAGCCATGCCGCTTGCCCGAAGCTCGCGTTCAGTCCAGCGGTGGGCCAAGGCAAAGCCGAGATGATCGCTCGCACAGGTAAGGCTCGTGTACACGATATGCTTCACGCCCTGCGCGCGGGCAGCAGTGAGAACGGCACGGTGTCGACGCATTATGCAATCGTCTTCGGCAGAGCCTGCCGAAGTCACGAACAGGGTCTCGGCCCCCGCGAAGTCAAGCGTTTCAGGTTTGTCGAAGTCGATGTTCCGGTCAGCACCGGCGGTTCTGCTGCCGGTGATAATCGCAATGCCCCTCTGCCGCGCCTGTGCTACAATCTGCGATGCCAACTGACCCGAGGCTCCGGTGATGAGAATCATGGCTTCTTCCTTTCATGGATGCAGTGATCAGGGTCGACGAATGCGGTTTGTCGATAATGCCTCCTTTTCGCCTTTGTGCAGTGACCTGCGAACGCATCCTACATAATTATGCCGAATCTGAATTTGAGCAGGAGAAGCAAAAGAGCAGCGCACATAAGAAGGGATCTCACCGACGCGGATTTCTTGCCTCACATTAGCTATGGCCGCGTAAATAAAGTCTGTCGCATTCGGAATAGCTCCGGCATTTGGCCTGCTTACCTGCTCGGTGACCCCTGATGCGAAGGCAGGATCTAGGGGTTGTCTCGCGATGACCGGCCGCCGGCTGGATATGCAAGCGTGGTCTTCAGGGGTAGAGCGGTGATTGCAATGCTGACATGGATTCAAGTGGGGAAGCTAACTCCCAAGGTCGCCAAGCGCTCGTGTTCATGGTCAACTCGGCAAGTTCCAAGGCATGTCCAATCCTCAACCAGCGTCAGCCTCAGCAGGCGTTGAGACTACAGCCATAAACCTGGCGGAAACATTCGAGAAATGCGCGGTATAGGCGATGGCGCCGGGCAACGTCAATACGACGTGAAAGGATTCTGGGTCGAGAAGTTCGGCGCGACGATCCTCCAGCGATTTGCGCGCGAGTCAGTGATTGGCAGCGGGGGCAACGGCGAATGGCGGCAGGTCAGCTGAACGAAAGTTCAGGTTTCCCGAACATGCCGGCGTCCGGCACGACCCCGAGACCCGGGCCTTCGGGCAGTTTGATGTGGCCGCCCACGATTTTCACGCCCTTGGGGTCATACGTTCCTTCGATGTAGGGCTCGGCCACCCAAACGCCGTCTAGCAGTCGAGGTTGCACCGTCGCGCCGATATGAGTGCAGGCGGCGGCGATAATGTCGCCCCCCCAAGCGTCGTCGCAGGTATGGGGCATGCTTCGCGTCTCGCAGATGTCGCGAAAGGTTGCCATTGCGTGCAAGCCGCCAATCCGCGTGACCTTCATACCGAATCCGTCGCAAAGGCCCGTCCCAACAGCGCGGATGACGGTAGCCAAATCTTCGGCGTTCTCGTCGATAAAGATGCCGTGATGGACCTGCCCTCGGATCGCGGCTATCTCTTCCAGAGTGTTGCAGGGCTGTTCCATGATGAAGGGAATGTCAGCGCACTCCCGCGAGAGTCGCAGGGCATCACGCGTCGTGAGGCCACGATTACCGTCGGCAGCCACACGTACGCTCTTGCCGCGCACCACCTCCCAGACCTTGCGGAGCACGGCTACGTCCACATCTATCGGATGACCGCCGATTTTGACCTGGATGCGCGGAAAGCCCTCAGCCACCTTCTCCGCCGCGATCCTGGCAGTTTCGTCGGGCTCGTCTACGCCGATGGCGTAGTAGGACGGTATGTTTTCGGTGACAACTCCACCCAGGAGGTCGGCTACTCGCACTCCGTATGCCTTCCCCATCAGATCGTAGGCTGCTATGTCAATAACCGCTTTCGCATAGCGATGGCCGTTTAGCAGACTATCCATCCTCCTCCGCAGCAGCAATGGTTGCAGGGGGTTAGCACCGATCAGTCCTGAAGCCATTTCAGCCAGTGCGGCTCGAGCTCCCTTGGCGTGTTGCGGCTGGTAAATTGGCCCGACGGGGCAGGTTTCGCCCCAGCCGATGAGTCCCGAGTCGGTGACCAGCTTCACCAGCGTGGTGTCAAGTGACCAGACCTTGGCATTGGCCATGACGTGAGGCCCGTTCTTGACGGGGAGATCGTGTGCGTAGACGTGAATTTCCGTAATCTTCATGGTTTATCTCCTCCAGGAGGGTGCCGGTTGGGGCATCAGAGTACGAACGAACGGTCCTGCTGTTTTCGTTCGAGACAAGGCGCCTCCAGAAATGGGAGCGCTCGTGAATAGAGGAAATAAACCACCTTTCTTGCCGAAGATGGTCCTCTCGCCGATAATCTGGACTCTCAGCTAGGCCCTAGCAGCCCGCGCCGTCGGAGTGAGTGGTCGAATGTCGGGAAAGCGATCCTTCTCTGCCCCATGTGAATAGGACAATCTCGGAAACTGACGGATCCAGTGCTGCACTTGTGATATCAAGCCTCATTTTGATCATATCGTTCTCATGTCTATTACTCCCCTGGGCGAACGCCGCCTGTGGGAAAGTTGCTTATTGGCCGCCATCGACCCAATTGAATTTCTCCAGTAGGACTGACGTTGACGACATTACTCACCTTCGCAACGAAGTTTTCGTACTGCAGTCTGTCCAATTTTGGCGCAGACATCTTTCCTTGCCATCGTGTGAGCAACTAACTGTTCGCTCCAATATACTTAAATACAGCACGAAGAAATACGAGTAAATACCAGCTTGGTAAAGCTTTTGTTGCGTGTTCGTAAAATTAGATGAATATGAGGCGCGATGTGCCTATGATCCTTTGTCTCTTGCTTGCTCTTTCTGCGGCGTGCAACAACCCCTTGCGAAGACCCATCGAACAAGGCTTCCCATCCATGCTGGCCTCCTGAACCCAGCCAGCAGGTGGAATCCGAAGGGTTCTGTGCGGGCGCGATTGGGCGTGCACGCACGGGGGTCGCAGCTACACTGAAGCCTGATTGCCGCAACGGGCGGGCCATGGGGATTTAGGGCTCGACAGTGGATCCAAGGCGCCGGAGCAGGGGTCGCCTATCGCTCTTGGGGAGCGTCGTCGCGATGCAGGACCTTCTGCGACGCGAGAGCTGGGTACGCCGAAAGGCCACAATGAAGGTGCGGTGTGGCCAATAACGAGAGCTCGAGATTCTATGGCGAACCGCGCGCCGTGCCGGTCCATTCTTGCGCTTTCCAGGATTGGCCGTAGACGCGGCAGCCGTCGAAGGCACAAAAAATTCTGACAAATCGGTGGGCCAATCCGGGGAGTTTTTGCAGCCGCGGGTAATTCGGCAATGGACACCTGCATGCGCTTGCCATGAACTGCAGGGGTTGTCAGCGTGATTATAGTCACGGTATGCAAGCGCTTAGCTTTCGACGGTTCGGAATTGCTTCGCCATACGTATCCGGGGCAGGGCGCGCCCGACTCTTTCGCGCTCCAGCATGCTGTGAAAAAGGGCGCCGCTCATTCATCCGCAAAGCCGGCATTAGCGTGCCACGCGCCGGTTCCCATGTCTGTTGATTTTCACTGAGAACTGACCCGGCATTTCCACCGAGAAGTGACCCGCCTCTCATGTATGTTTCGGTTCGGGGTTGAGGGTCAAGGTTCTGGCTTTCTCCTTTGCTTTTTTAGGCTCGTGTGCAGAACTGTTTTTGAACCGGAAGCTGTCATTTCCGGTTTCCAGGATGTGACAATGATGCGTCAGCCTGTCGAGAAGCGCGGTTGTCATCTTGGCATCGCCGAAGACACTGGCCCACTCGCTGAAGCTGAGGTTTGTGGTGATGATGACGCTGGTGCGTTCGTAAAGCTTGCTCAGCAGATGGAAGAGCAATGCTCCACCTGATGCGCTGAACGGCAGATAGCCAAGTTCGTCCAGGATCACGAGATCGGAATGCACGAGGCGATTGGCGATCTGGCCGGATCTCCCCTGAGCCTTCTCTTGTTCCAGCGCATTGACCAGCTCGACCGTCGAGAAGAACCGAACCCGCTTGTGATGGTGCTCGATGGCCTGCACGCCGAGGGCGGTCGCAATATGGGTTTTGCCTGTTCCGGGGCCGCCGACAAGCACAATGTTGTGAGCCTCATCGACGAATTCGCAACGATGAAGCTGCCGCACGAGTGCCTCGTTGATCTCGCTGCTGGCGAAGTCAAAGCCGTTGAGATCGCGATAGGCTGGAAAGCGTGCCGTTTTGAGCTGATAGGCTGTCGACCTGACCTCACGTTCCGCCGTCTCGGCCTTGAGCAGTTGCGACAGGATCGGAATGGCGGCTTCAAACGCCGGCGCTCCCTGTTCGGTGAGTTCGCCTACAGCTTGCGCCATGCCGTGCATCTTCAGGCTCCGGAGCATGATGACGATTGCGCCGCTGGCCGGGTTATGACGCATGGCGCACCTCCAGGGCTTTCCTCAAGGCATCGTAGCGTTCGACGTTGGCTTTCGGCTCATTGGTAAGCGTCAAAGCCTGGGGAGCGCTGATGGTCGGGGGCGTGAGCGATTTGCCGTCGACGAGCCGATGGAGAAGGTTGAGCACATGGGTCTTGGTTGGAACACCGGCTTCCAACGCCATCTCCACGGCCAGGAGCACGGCCTGCTCGTCGTGTTGCAGGACAAGTGCCAGGATCTCGACCATCTCGCGATCGCCGCCCGGCTTCTTGAGCAAATGCTGCTGCAACGACCTGAATGCATCGGGAAGTTCGGCAAACGGTGCTCCGTTGCGTAGGGCGCCTGGCTTGCGCTGAACGACAGCCAGATAGTGCCGCCAGTCATAGATCGTCTGCCCTGGTCGATCATGCGAGCGATCGATGATGCGGCGATGCTCACAGACAATCAGCCCCTCCGCAGCGACAACGACACGATCCGGATAGACCCGAAGGCTCACGGGCCGATTGGCAAAGGACGCCGGCACGCTGTAGCGGTTGCGCTCCAGATGCACGAGGCAGGTTGGGGAGACCCGCTTGGTGTATTCGACAAAGCCGTCGAAGAGACGGGACGCCGGCATGAGAGCCTGGGCTTCCTCAGCCCAGATATCGGCAATGGTGCCGCGCATTTTTCCATGCGGGGCCTTGTGCCAAAACTCCTTGCATCGAAGCTCCAGCCAGTCGTTCAGGGCATCCAGCGATGGAAAGCGCGGCATTGGTTGCCACAGTCGATGACGCGCATCCTGCACATTCTTCTCGACCTGTCCCTTCTCCCAGCCGGACGCGGGATTGCAGAACTCAGGCTCGTAGAGATAGTGGCTGGCCATGGCCATGAAGCGGACATTGACGTCGCGCTCCTTGCCGCGGCCGACCTTGTCGATCGCTGTCCGCATATTGTCGTAGATGCTGCGCCGGGGAACGCCGCCAAAGACACGGAAGGCATGATTATGGGCGTCGAACAGCATCTCATGCGTCTGCAACAGATAGGCCCGGACGATGAAGGCCCTGGAGTAGCTGAGCTTGGTATGGGCCACCTGCAGCTTGGTGCGTTCATGGCCGATGATTGCCCAGTCCTCGGACCAGTCGAACTGGAACGCTTCACCAGGATCGAACGAAAGCGGCACGAATGTTCCGCGTCCCGTCGTCTGTAATTCCCTCTGCAGATCAGCCTTCCACTGCCGAGCGAAAGCAGCAACACGACCGTAAGACCCCTCATATCCAAGGCTCAGCAGATCGGCATGAAGCTGCTTGATCGTGCGTTTCTGCTTGCGGTTCTTTTTGGCCTCCGTCCTCAGCCAGGCTGACAAGCGGTCGGCAAATGCGTCAAGCCTGCTCGGCCGCTCTGGAACCTTGAACTTCGGTTCCACCTCGTCCACCCGCAGGTATTTGCGCACCGTATTCCGCGACAGGCCGGTCCTGCGGCTAATCTCTCGGATCGATAAATGCTCTCGAAAATGCCAGCGTCGGATCACGCTCAATAATGCCATGTCGATCACTCCGTAGCCCCCGCTGAAAAAACGCAGGGCAAGGTTCAAACATGGGTCAATTCTCGGTGGAAATATCCTGGGTTGCCGGGTCAGTTCTCAGTAAAAATCAACAGCAGGCAATTTAGGAGATTGGCCATCACGGTGCGCGCGAAAGGATCGCGACCGTGTTGAGCTGATGCAGTGAACTTGCAAGAGATGAGCAGATGGTGCGATCGATCGATCCAAGACGCGTGACACTCCGTCAGTTCCAGTGGCCCTTTAAAGGTCGTTGCCGTGTTAGGAACACGCGTTGCGGAAACCATCTTGGCCAGTGGTCATGTGCGACCACAGACAAAGGCCGCACATATGGAAGCAAGCGATCCGATCAAAAAATCTGTAAAAAACACTTGCAAGTGGGAGCCGTCCACATATGGAACTACAGTCCCTGAACGGCTTCAGCTACGCGCTTACTCTGTTCGACGCTTACTTGTCGAACAACAACATTGACTAACCCCGGCACTGGTTGATGAGTTTCTCCTCTCGCCCAAGGTCGCGCCCGAGAAGGTATAACCACCTGCGTTGTACGGTTGGGCGACTGTTCTCGTATCTCGTAGATCACGAGAATCTCGCCGAGTCACCGTTGAGATCCGCGCCGCGCCGTGGAAGGTTGTCAGCGCACGCCATTTATCTTCGACACAGACGCAGCCTCTCGGTTGCTCGCTCTTGCCAAGGCGCTACCGAGTCATGGCGGCACGGTCGAGCGTGGCAACAGGTATTTCGTACTGTTCGCTGTCCTTTACGGACCGGGCTTGCGCGTTGGCGAAGCCTGCCGCCTATGCCTCAAGGACGTCGATCTGGAACGGCGGCTGCTCGTTATCCGGGAAATCAAGTTCTACAAGAGCCGTCTCGTCCCATTTGGGCCGAAGCTCGGAGCACTCCTGGATCAGCATCTGCATCAACGTAAGACTATGACGCTGGCAACCAGAGCGGCCTGATCAGCCGCTGTTTTGCTCTGGCCGTGGAAGCCCATCTCGCGCATTTCGCGCCAGAGCGCCGATGCATTCCGCGCGCCTTGCCCCCAGCGGCTGTCGAGCCAGGGAAGCCATTCCTCAGCGAACTTTGTCGGACGCGGAACACGTAGGAGGGCTGACCGCGCAGGACACTACGGACGAGCTTGCGGCTATAGCCTGTGCGCTTGACGATCTGCTTGATCGGGATGGCCCTGTTTCGACAATCCAGAATGGTCTCGTTTGTCTGCTGCCGGCGTAGGTATCCGTCATATTGCAGCCGCTCGGCATAGGTGAGAAGCTTAGGATTGATGATGGCGCTGCCGACTGCCTTTCGGAACTGACGCATGGCTTTGCTGACCGCATCGAGAAAGGCGCGGCTGGCGTTTTCCATCAGGTGCCAGCCATCGGCCACCTGATCGGCGTGCGGCAAGGCCTTGGCGATCGCCTCGCCATACCCGCCACCCGGTCACGTGCAACGGTCATGATGGAAGGATCGTCCGAGAGTCGCTATAGGACGATCGTCTGCGACTTTGAACGCCGCAGGCTTGTGACAACGTGTCGTGCGCCGGCGGACTGAGCAGCCGCGTGATACCACAACTTCGTCAGCAGCGACCTTCCAGGCAACGACAGAGTGACGGATCGCGACGCCGGAATATCCTGGTGACGCAACGGCAGCGTTGCTAGGGAGCATCCCTCGGTGAGGCAATACGAATCTCATCCTGATCGCGGCGCCGCATGCCAGCGGGCCGAGCGGACGTTGATGTAGGGTTCGTCCATGATGTCCCGGACCCGACAAGCGCGCGGACATTCCAGCGGGCATGCAGGCATGCTTTTCGGTCTCGTTAAGGCACGCGCAACCTCATTCCGCGAGTGGCACGCCGATTGCGTCGATAAGGAGGCAGATGCAAACATGGAGATAGACGCATGAAACTCGCTTCCGGGTACAAGGCTTTTTGGGATGCCGCCCACGAGAACTACCCCGATCAGATGAAGCCCGACGGACTTCTTGATCAGGGGTGGCGAGAGTTCATTCCTGACTGGCTGGGAATGTTTGACACCATTAGCAACGTCCTGGATGCTGATGATTCTGACCGCTTTGCAAAGCCATCCGACCGAACATGGATGTCGTCTATCTACCCATGGATTGCTGACAAGCGCTCCACAAAAGTTGGCGCATTGTCCAAGATTTACAAAGGCCTTATACTTTTAAAGACGCCTTTTGATCTTGCTCTGTATCCACGCTTAATATGGGAACTTCAGCCTGCGACAATTATAGAGCTCGGTTCATATCAGGGTGGCAGCGGAATGTGGTTTGCTGATAATATGTCCGTACTGTGCGATAACCCAGGTGAAGTACACTCCTTCGATCTATATACCAAATGTGTCCATACAAATGCAACAAAACATCCACTGCTTACATTTCATAAAATAGACCTTTCTGATGCTGCCAACTTCGACGAAAATTTGCTGGCGAGTTTCCCTCATCCTTGGCTTGTGATAGACGACGCCCACGTGAAAATATTTTCTATATTTTCCTACTTGAACAAATTTATGAAAAAAGGTGACTACTACGTAATCGAGGATAATCCATTTCAAGTAAACAAGGAGATTATCGACGGATTTCAGATGATAGAGGAGTCAGGTTTCCTAGTTGATACTTATTACACCGACGCGTTCGGGATTAATGTCACTTGTGCTCCAAATGCGTGGCTTCGAAAATCGTAACCTAGCCTCTGATATAGAGCTGTGCCATGCCGCGCCGCTTGGCGATGTTCATGCCCCATGCTCTGAGACTCGACCACTCTTCTTCGATCGCACCAGCAGTGTGTGGGCCGCCTCATAAAGCGCGGTGCGTGCAAGTTCGTCGCCGCATCGGCTGACCTTTCCCTGGAGTCGGTCTCGCCGGACTGGTAGCGCGCCGGCGTCAGCCCCAAATGCGCCCCACCGCCTGCGAGGAAGCCGAACCGCTCTGAGCGGTCGATCGTGGCGCGGAAGGCAAGCGCGGTGATCGGCCTTGGTCCCATGTCATGGCGGGTGTGGATCTCGCGGATGCGGTGGAAGGATTGGCCTAAGCAGCCGATTCCTGCGCCAAATCAATGGTTTAAGCTACATCTTCCAGCCTCAAAGGCCCATCGTCGTGCATAAGACGGGCTAGTACCTCCTGCATCGCCGCGCGGATCACTTCGTGCAGGCCTCCGGGTTCGAAGCAGAGCTTTGACGGGCTCTGGTAGTTATACTTTGAGGGCATTTTGCCGGCCTTTGAAACAGCTGGATCAGCACGACGACGTTTTCACATTTGCGCCGGTGAGGAGGTAGGCTGTTGGCGGAACACCGGATGATCGGCTTTAGTTCGGGTTCGACAGTCAGACACGTCTGTCATCCGACAACTGTCACTTGTCTGACAGGGCGCAAGATCCGCCGACCGGTGATTTAATGAAGACTCTGTCTCTGGCACGGTTCATGCATCGTCGTTTACGATCGTACTAGGAAAGAGATCGTCTCATGATCTTCCGTCCCCGACCGTAGAAATCGCACCTTTTGGAGCTGAGCGGCCAAGAGCCTCAGAAATCACGGCCTCAAGCAAGGAACTGCGCCAGCGCAGGGACGACACGGTCAAGGAAGACGGGTAGGCAGTTTGCCAAATGCAGTCCGCAACGCGACCGCCCCCACCCACAGGCCGAACCTGTTTAGCGAAAATGGAGCCTAGATTTGCCTTTAAAAAATGGCTCGAGATTGACTAACATTGAGAAGAAAACCTTGTTGATAACAGGCGCGGCCGGACGTATTGGGCAAGCGATTTTCAGGCAGTTCGTCGCGAATGGCCTTCGCGTCGTTGCGGGCGAAGCCGGCCACACTGGCTTCGACAGGCTCCAGGCCGAGCTCAACCGAACCGGGCTGGCTGTCTGGAGCAGGGCCGGCGACCTCACGGACAAGGACTATTGCGAGGAGCTGATCGATTACTCGATCCGGGGCACGGGACGATTGGACGTGCTCATCAACAACGCCGGCATCAGCCAGGCAAACATCATCGAGACGGCTGACTGGTATTGGGAACGGACGTTCGACATTAATCTGACGTCGATTTCGACACCTGCCGCGAAAGTTATCGGACACTCATGTTGGGACCTTTGTCGCGTATCGAGCCCTGCGACCCTACTGCACCAGCAAAGCCGCGGTCGCTTCCTCTCAAAATGTCTTGGCCGGGATCTTACGCCTGACGGGATGCTCGTCAATGGCGTCTGTCCAAATGAGGTCAATACCCCGGTGACCTGGATGGGTGTTGAACTGCGCGGCGTCATCCCGGACAAAGCCATTGCGATGTTCAACCACCACTTGGTCGTATGGCAAAGCAGGAAGACTCGTCGATGTTATGTTCTTTTTGTGCCCCGACGCCCGCTACATCGCTGGCACGGCGTTCGAAGTCGCCGGCACGAAGCCGGTCTGATGAGGACATCCCATGGCTGACAGACTGACAGGCAAGATTGCAATCATAACAGGCGGCGGCCGCGGCATCGGCGCCGGCATCACTCAGCGCTTCGTAGAGGAGGGAGCAAAAGTCGCCATCGTGCAGAGGAACGCCCCGCCTGAATCCAGGCTCGACGAGCGCGCGATCTATGTGAAGGCGGATCTTTCGAGGTCCCAAGAAATTTCCTCGGCCGTTCAGGTTGTGGTCGAGCGGCTTGGGGGCCTGGATATCCTCGTCAACAATGCCGGGATTATGTTCGAGAAGACGATCGACGAGATGACCGAGGCAGACTGGGACCAGATGATGGACATCAATCTGAAGGCCCCATTCCTGCTGACCAAAGCGGCAATTCCACACCTCCGGAAGTCGGGCAGGGGAAGCATCGTCAACATCGGTTCGATAGAAGGGCTGGCGTCCAATCCCGGGCACCCCGCTTATTCCGCTTCGAAAGCGGGGATTCTCGGCTTTACGGCCGCGGTCGCTGTGGATCATGGGCCTGAGGGTATCCGCTGCAATGCGATCGCGCCGGGCTGGATCAGCACCGATCTCAGCCAAGTTTATATCGACAGCATGGCCGACAGCGCCCGCGTCCGCAAGGAACTGCTCGCGATGCATCCCGTCGGGCGCCTTGGCGAGCCGAGGGACGTCGGAAATCTTGCGGTCTGGCTGGCCTCGGACGAGAGCGCTTTCGTGACCGGCCAGGTCTCCGTCATGGACGGTGGCCGCACCAAGAAGCTGCCGATGCCGATCTCCTGAAAACTAAAATGTCGGCAATTCTTGCGATGTCTTAACAGGCTCGATTTAACCGGAAGACCGGCCCTTGTGACCGCCGGTGGGCGCGGTATTGGTCTACAGATCGCCCTTACTCTCCAACGAGCCGGTGCGGATGTAATCCTTGCCGACGCTGATGGGGCCCACCCGCCCGAGGCCATAGAACAGTTCGTCATTAAGCTCATATCAATCAACTCGACGTCACTGATTCGAAGGCCGTGCACGATTTCAGCGGTAAATTCGACCGTTGCACGGACATCCTTGTAAACAATGCTGAGGTCTCCCGTGCCGCTCCGACCCGCGCGATATCTCCGATGAGGACTGTCGGCGCTTGTCGTCTCGATGGGCCCCTTGATACCGCTCTCGCTTCTGTCAGTTCTGACCGCGTCGCCATGCTGATCCGCCGCCCTGCCATCCACCCCGAACCAAGACAGCGGTCCACAGCCATCCCAGTCGAAGCATCAACACTTTCGGTAACATTTTGCTTGAGGCAATGCGCCCCTTTGCGTCATGAAGAACCGCCCCACCTTCGGGTTCATGATATCGGTCGAAGGTTACATTAGGTTCCGCCGGTGACGGGCCGGAGGGAGGCGGAGCCGACCGGAGGCACCGACGCACGGCCTGATGAGTCCGCTGTTTCGCTTGTGGTGCAACGGTGCCCCATTCGGCAACGCTGCGGTTCGATATGATCAGCGTGGCGCCGGTTTCGTAGCGCCGGCCGACCAGCTGGAAGAACAGGTGCGCCGCGTCGTGCTCCAGCGGCAGGTAGCCATTCAGCGCGTTTAGCGGAGCGCTGCTGTTCCATCTGCTCAGCAAACTCTATGAGCGGACCAGTGAATGGCCAGCGTCTTCGGTGACGACAAAATGACAACCGACCTCGTCGATCGGCTCACTCATCATTACCACATTTTCGAAACCGGAAACGACAGCTTCCGCTTGAAGAACAGCTCCGCGCACGAACTCAAAACCAGGAAAGACAAAAGCAAGACTTTGACCACGACCGCTTGACGCGAAAGTACCTAATGGGTGGGGCAATTCTCGGCGCAAATCCCGGGTCAACTCTCAGCGCAAATCAACAACGTCGGGTACAATCGGATCGAGCACCTGCGCTCGGCCGCGAACGAGCTACCCGCGTTTGGCGTTCGCCGACGTAAACGTCGTCGGCGAAACTGAACCCGCGTCTGCGCGCCCCACCCAGCTCATTTGGCCGACCTCTCAAGCAGACCGGCAACGTCTGCGAGCAGCAGGGCGGTTTTCCCATTGCCCTGGGCATCGGACCGGGCAACCATCGTAATATGGAAGGAGCCAGACGTCTCGCCTGGCCCCATTAGATCACTATTATTTTGCTGCTTTGGCCGCGGCAATCCACTTGTCCCACTCGGACTTGTGCAACGCTATCCAGTCCTGCGCATGCTTCGCAATCTGCTCAGGACTTTTCTCGCCATCGTATATCCGTTTGTTTTCGGCGCTAACATCCTTGACGGGGATAGTGACCTCCTCAAAGAATTTCTTCGCCGAAGGGTTGGCCTTGAGCCATGCGGTGTTCGCAATGACTTTTGTATCATTGATCGGAAACCCTAGATTGCCCAGGCCTTCGATTTCAGTGCTGCCAGTCTGGCCGTCGGGGAGCGACGTGGACTTGACATTCAGCCATGTTACATCCTTCCCGGGGACCAGCACGCCGGGGATCCAGCCGGGCTCCCAAGTGTAGTACAGCGTGGGCTTGCCTTCTTTGATGCGTTCAATGGCTTCCGCCATAATTGCGAAATAACCGCCTTGCTTGTGCTCGACGGTGTCGCGCAATCCATACGCGTCGAGATGATGCTCGATCATACGTTCGCAACCCCAACCCGGGTCACAGCCGAAAAGATCGGCCTTGCCATTCCCATCAATGTCGAAGAGTTTGGCCTTCTCTGGATCTTTTAGGTCCTCGAGGTATTTGATCCCGGTCGCGTCCGCAGTCTTCTTATCGATTAGATAGCCTTGTATGTCGCCGTGCACCAGCGTCCCTACCGTCATAAGCTTCTCGTCGCCCCCTGCACCCTCCCAGAAGGCTTTGTGCATTGGCGCCCAGTGCGCCGGGTAATACTGTAGGTCTCCGGACGCCACGGCGCTGTGTGCGACCGGAACTTGCACTTGCTCCGGCTGCTCCTCGACGTCGTAGCCCAGTTCTCGCAGACCATCTCTTACGACATAGCCTTGAAAGAGTTCTTCGTTAATGCCTGCGAGCCAGCCATACTTCACCTGTTCGGCGCTAGCAGGCAGTATACCACTGGCGATCACTGTGAGCGTTGCAATGGCAATTTTGAAGTTCATTTTTGTTCTCCCTCGACCCTGTGCAAGCGCTCGGGTCTCATTAGTTTCTCTTTCGACTGACTGGAATCCGTCTGCCGGGGCTTCTGGCCTATTAACGGTCGGCAAGGGGCTGCGGGCATTACGCAGAAAGCTCTCAGAAAGCCGGATCTATGCTTATCGATATCACTGTCGGCCGCAAATCAGTTTTTGTACGCATCGCTATAACGAGAGGTCATGGCGATAGGCTGGAGGACTGCTGCGCTCGACCACTGAGGCGGATCGTGACTTGGACGAACCTCAGCAGCAAAGTTCCAAGGGTTGCTGCGCATGACCTGGAGCGCCTGTAACTACAGCGTCCGGGGACCCACTTTGTAGCACAGGGATTTCGTTGACCCGGGCAGAAGCTTTACATTGGCGAGGCCGAGCTGGCCTACAGTTCAGTGAAGGTCTAAAACAGGCTTCGGCTACAGCCGGGATTGCATCATCGACTTTTCACACAATAAGTCAGTCTGAGCGCACCGACGGCAGCCAGGCGCTGTTGAACCAGGACGCGCGCCGGTGCGGACGCCAGCGATGGGAGGGACGAACCTCCATGACTTCTGGTTATCTCGACCCCCATTAATACTCATTTGAAGTAAGGACACCTGCCGCCTATAGCATAGCCTGACGTTGCACCGGCTTGATCTGGCCTCTCCCGTTGCTCTACATAAGCAGAGCGGCTGGCCGAGGAGACGCGAGCCAGCAATCTGGCGGCCCGATTCGGCGGCCGTGGGAGGGGGCCCAGGGAACGGCCGACGTCGAAGTGAACTGGCCTTTCGGTCTTCAGACTTGATGCTCGGCCGGCAACGAGAATGACTCGCCGATAAGTCTTGTTGTTTTCGAGGACACCAGAGGAGAATGGGAATGCACGGCACAGTCGATTACAAGACGCAGGCGCAGTCCATTCGTTTGCCCACCAGCATGATCGTCAACGGAAACCCGGTCGCGGCCTTGTCGGGCAAGACATACCCCACCATCAATCCGGCGACCGGCAAGGTCCTGGCCGACCTCCCGGCAGGTTCAGCGGCTGACGTCAATAGCGCGGTTGCCGCGGCAAGGCAGGCCTTCGAGGATGGTCGCTGGTCGAAGCTGACACCGGCCAACCGCAAGCAGGTCCTTCTGAGGCTCGCCTCCGTCATCGAGGAAAATGCGCTCGAGCTGGCGCTGATGGAGAGCATCGACAGCGGCAAGACCATCACAGATTGCATCAATATCGACGTGCCGGAGGCGGTCAATAGCCTCAGATGGCATGCCGAGGCTATCGACAAGATCTACGACCAGGTCTCGCCGGCAAACGATTCTTCGCTGGGACTCATCGTGCGCGAGCCGATCGGCGTCGTGGGCATCGTTCTTCCCTGGAACTTCCCACTTCTCATGCTCGCCTGGAAGATCGGCCCCGCGCTTGCCGCGGGCTGCACTATGGTGGTCAAGCCGGCGGAAGAGACATCGCTGACGACATTGCGGGTGGCCGAGCTTGCGCTCGAGGCCGGGATCCCGGCCGGCGTCTTCAACGTCGTGACCGGCGATGGTCCTGATGTCGGCGAACCGATCGGCCGTCACGCGGATATCGACGCCGTCTCCTTCACCGGCTCGACCGAGACCGGCCGCCGCTTCCTCAAATATTCCTCGGAGAGCAATCTCAAGGAAGTCGTCCTGGAGATGGGCGGCAAGAACCCCTGCATCGTCATGGATGACGTTCGCAACCTCGATGCCGTGGCCGCGCACATCTGCAACGGCGCGTTCTGGAACGTCGGCCAGAACTGCTCGGCCATCTCGCGCCTGTTTGTTCACAGAGCGGTGAAAGACCAGCTACTTGAAAAGCTGGCGGAGGTCGCAAAGACCTGGACCGTGGGCGATCCGCTTGCCCCCGAGACCCGCATCGGTCCGCTGGTTTCGACCGTTCATTTCGAGAAGGTGAGCAGCTATCTGGAAAATGATGGAAAGGTCGTCGTTGGCGGAAAGGTCGTCGGCGGCACGACAATCGAACCGACGATCATCGAATTTCCCCGTCATGAGGGTAAGCAAATTCGCGAGGAGATCTTCGGGCCTATCCTCTCGGTCATTCCTGTCGATTCGCTTGCCGAAGCAGTCTCGCTGGCCAATCAGACCGAATATGGCCTGGCGGCTTCGGTATTCGCCGGCGACGGAACGAAGGCGCTTAGAGCGGCGCGCGCGATCAGGGCGGGTACGGTGACCGTCAACTGCTACGGTGAGGGCGACGCCGCCACGCCGTTCGGCGGCTACAAGCAATCGGGCTTCGGTGGTCGCGACAAGTCTATCCACGCGCACGATCAATATTGCCAGACCAAGACCCTGTGGGTCGACCTGAGCAGCTCCGACGAAGGGATTTGATATGTCGACCTTTGCATTTCCTGGTCTCAACTTGGCAATCACGACCCCATTCAACGCGAACGGACAAGTCGATTTCGGGCGTTTCGAGGACCTTATCGAGCGCTATCTGGCGGCGGGCGTCGATGGTTTCGTGTTTAGCTCCGGCACAGGCATGCATGTCTATCTGACGCCTGAGGAATCGAGATCCGTCATCGAGCGCGGTGCGCGAGTGGTGGGCGGACGAGCCAAGGTGATCGCCCAGACTTCGGCACTGCTTACGCCCGATGTCGTGACAAGAACACAGTTCGCCAAGGATGCCGGTGCAGATGGCGTGATGGTGCTGCCGCCCTTCTTCGAAGGCCCATCGGACGACGACAGCATCTTCAACTTCTATGCCGACGTGGCCAAGGTCGGGCTGCCGATCATCGGGTATAACGTGCCCCAGGCCGTGGGCGTTCGCATCACCCCCGGTTTGCTACGCAAGCTTTGCGAATTGCCCGAGTTCCATGCCGTGAAAGACAGCAGCGGCGACCTGATCTCGCAGGTCCGCCTGGTTGGCACCGGCCTTGGCGTCATCAACGGGGCCGACCCGCTCGTTCCCTTCTCGCTGTTCGCCGGTTGCTCTGGCCTGATCTGGGGCGGCGCCAACATCGCGCCCCGGACCTGCGTTGCGATCACCAAGGCTGCTAGGGAAAGAAGATGGGACGACGTCCAGTCGATCTGGCGCCAACTCGAGCCCCTGATGTCCCAGCTTTGGGAAGGCGACTACGTCCAGCATGTGTATGCGGCTGCGGAACTCACCGGCTATGGCTGCGGTGCGGCGCGCAAGCCTTTCGGCTCGTTGTCTTCGGACCGGATCGCATCACTGCGGCAGGCTCTGCGCGGCCTGACAGAGCAAGAAGCCTTGTGACAATGGGAAAAACTTTTCGCGCCCGCCGGCTGCCGGCGCATGGTGTGGAACCAGGCTGGGCGGCGCTGCTTCCTGCCAGGACGTCGACGCCGGAGCTCGATCGCGCCATCATGGCCGATGTGGTCGTCATCGGCGCGGGCTTCGCCGGTTTGGCCGCGGCCACGAGACTGACTGAGCTCGATCCAGGCCTTTCCGTGGCGGTCATCGATGCCGATGTCGTGGGAAATGGTGCCAGCGGCCGCAACTCCGGTTTCCTCATCGACCTGCCCCATGACATCTCGTCGGGAAATTTCGGGGTGGACGCCGCCACCAAGAGCCGCAACGAGATAACCGTCGCGCGAAGCGCCATCCAGCTTTACGCGCGACTGGCACACACCAATGGCTGGGACAAAGACGTCTTCGATCCCAGCGGCAAGTACACCGTGGCCATGACCGATGCCGGCAAGGAGCATCTAACGACATATTCTTCCAAGCTGAAGGCGTTGGGCGAACCCCACCAACTCCTTGGCGCGGCCGAGATCGCCGACGTCACGGGCACGCGTTCCTTCAAGTCGGGCCTCTTCACTCCAGGGGCTGCCATGATCCAGCCGGTTGCACTGGTGCAGTGCATCGCCGAGTCCTTTGAGGGATCACCCGTCAAGCTGTTCGAACGGACGCCGGCGCTCTCGATCGAAACCTTGCCGGCCGGGTGCAAGGTCACGACGCCCAGAGGCGAGATCAGGGCCGACAAGGTGATCCTGGCGACGAACGGGCATGCTGAAAGCTTCGGCTTCGGAAGCGGTGAGCTTCTCCACGTTTTCACTTACGCATCCTTGACGGAGCCTTTTGCACCCTCAGCGCTTGGCGGGCTGAGGAAGTGGGGAGCAACGCCGGCCGCACCCATGGGCACGACGGTAAGACGCATCAACGGCGTTGACGGGGATAGGGTCCTCATCCGGTCGCGCTATAGCTATATTCCAAGCATCGAAGTGGGCGCGAGCTCGATGAGGGGCGCGAGCAAGCTTCACGACCGCAAGTTCGCGGACCGCTTTCCTGAACATCGTCACCTGAAATTCCAGTTCCGCTGGGCCGGCGCGATGGCCCTCACCTGGAACACCGTGCCCCTGTTCGGCGAACTTGAGGAGCGCATCTTCTGCGCCTGCGCCTGCAACGGCATCGGCGGGACAAAAGCTACGGCCGCGGGCATCGCGACGGCGGAGCTCGTCGTCGGTCACCGGTCCGCGCTCGGAGACATATTCCAGACATTCGATAAGCCACAGAAATTGCCTTCGAGGCCGCTCGTCGAAGTGGGAGCACGCTTCAACCTTGCAATGCGCGAATGGCGGGCCGGGCGCGAATAGCTTCGGAGCCGCGCCGGCTCCAATCGGCTGTGACTTTGCCCCGCAGCGATCTCGAATGCGAGCCGACGCGCCGGCCGGTCGAAGGCGCGGCACTGGCTGAACTGATGTCGAGCGCACCGCCGCAGGCATCCTTCTTAGCGCGAGGAAGGAGCGTCACGAGAAGTATGAAGGCCGAAAGCGCCAGGATCAGCACGTTGGTGATGATGAGGGGTGAGCCACAGCGCGAACCCGACGATGTTGATGGCGTACATCGGTGCCGATATGCTGCCGGTGTCCCGGGTCTTGATGATCTTTCAGGCTAGTCATCTGGAACCAAAGTAAGCTTCATTTTGTTCGGCTTCTGTCACAAGAGCAGGAGTTTGATCGATGGTTGGCAGGCAGGCGGACGTCGTCGTTCTGAGCGACGCGGATAGACGTTTTCTCGAATCTCAGGTGCGCCGGCATAAAGCGCCACGCTCCTTGTCGGATCGATGCCGGATGATCCTTTTGTGCGCGCAGGGTTTGCAAAGCAAAGACGTTACCGAACGCCTGGGTGTTCACGAGCACACGGTTGGCAAGTGGCGCCGCCGGTTCGTACAGGATGGTATTGAAGGGCTGACAGATGAATATCGTGCCGGTCGACCGCGAACTGTCTCCGATACCCAGGTTGCCCAGGTCGTCGAGCGTACGTTGAACACCACTCCTAAGGATGCCACGCACTGGTCCATCCGCTCGATGGCTGCCGACAGCGGCCTTTCGCATACCACCATCCGTCGGATCTGGACCGCGTTTGGCCTGCAGCCGCATCGTGCCGAGACATTCAAGCTTTCCTCTGATCCGCTCTTTGTCGACAAGGTGCAGGACATCGTCGGTCTTTACATGTCGCCTCCGGACCGGGCGGTCGTGCTTTGCGTGGATGAGAAGTCGCAAATCCAGGCCTTGGATCGCGAGCAGCCTGTGCTGCCCATGGCACCGGGCGTCGCCGAACGGCGCACCCATACCTATGTCCGCAACGGCACGACATCGCTGTTTGCCGCGCTAGATGTTGCTACCGGGGCGGTGATCGGTCAGTGCTACAAGCGTCACCGGGCCACCGAATTCCTCGATTTCCTGAAGCGGATCGACGCCGAAATGCCCGATGGGCCGGACGTGCATCTGGTGATGGACAACTATGCGACCCACAAGACGCCGAGGATCAAGGCCTGGCTTGCGCGCCGTCCACACTGGGCGGGATGATCCAGCTGGCCTGGCACTTTCTCCGCTTCCAGAAGGATAGCGCCTTGGCACGATGGTTTCAGAAGCGGACCGAGGACGGCTGCGGCGGCACGCGCAACACCATGATAGTGGCTGTGGCGCGCCGTCTGCTCATCGCGCTCTGGCGCATGGCCACCATGGGCGAAATCCCGCAGGGCGTTACATTGCGTGCCGCTGCATAGCAAAGAAGGAGAGGACCACGCTATCGGGGTCTGATGCGCCAACTGCGCCAGGTCCCCAACGATCCGAAGCGGTAGCGAACCGGCACTGCACATGGGCTTTGCACCGTAATTAAGAATGGTCCCGCCGCCCTGGGGCCTTGCTCGCGATGCGCATTACTGCATCATGGCCGGGTCAAAGCACCCGCCGCATACAAGTACGCGAGAGCAATGTCTCGCCACGCGCAGGCTCCCCTCGGTATCGACGTCCGCGATCAATAGGTCGGCGGCGCTGTCGTGGATGGAGCAGCTGCCCCAACGCAAACGAGACCAATGAATGGATGCAAAAAGACCGTTGACAAACAAACTCCCATACAAGTGCAGTACGACACGGTGGACGGGCGACCACACTATCCCGGCAAGTCTCGAGTTTGAACATAGTCACGAAATACGATGTCTCATAAGGCGGACCTGCCGAGCTGAGGGATTCCGCTCTCCTTCTGCCCTTCCGGACAAGAGCAGCCCAATAAAGGCCAGTCGCCTTATGAAACATTCGCCTTATGAGACCTCAATGACTGAGATAAAGGCGTCCCGGCCACTCGACAGGAACTTACCGGCCCCATCACTTGCCGACAGCAGGGCGTCCATATTTTCGATGCTCGGCGATCCGGACGGAGGAAGCTGGCATCGCCGCGAGATATTTAGTTGCGGCGACGTCACGGTCGCCGCCTCTTAGAGAATGATGCCGAACTTAAACGTAACGAGAAGAAGGAAGAGAGTAGCGCATACAAGGAAGGATATCACTGTTGCATGGATTCCTTGCTTGACATCGGTGGGGACCAATGTCTCTCCCGAGGTGAATAGAGACTGTGGCATTCCTAAATTGCTCCCGATCTGCCTCGTACTCATGCTTATAAGCCCCGGGATAACGCGCTGCGGCTTGTAGTTATTGCCACCAGCGGTGGTCACCCCCGGCAGGCCGTGGGATTGCAGCCATAAACCTGCCGAAAACATTTTGAGAAATGCGATGCCGACGCGAACCCGCAGGCGATCGCAATCTCGACGATCGGCATGTCCGTTTGCTGAACGAGACGTTTGGCGCGAGCAAGCCTCAAGGTCATGTAGTAGCGCATCGGAGAGGATGAAACAGCCCGCTCGAATAGCCGCTCGATTTGACGTCTGGAGCGGCCGATGCACTTGGCAATGTCGCGCAGCGGAAGCGGATCCTCGACATGTTCTTCCATGATCCGGATGATCTCCGCAAGCGCCTTCGAGGTCACCATTTCACTGCCGGTGATCGTCCATTGCCTGTCGCACGCCGAGCGCCAGTGCCCGGCCGTGGTATGTCTGCAGACAGCCAATGCCGTGTCCTTGCCGAGATGCTCGCTGATCAGATCCATGACGAGGTCGAACGAGGCAAACTCGCCAGCGCATGTGGCGAGTTGCGCATCTCTGACAAAAAGCCGGTCCGTCACCAGAAGACGCGCGAAGGTTTCGCCTAGGGCAGCCCGCTTGTCCCAATGGATCGTGCAGGCGCTGTCTTCGAGCACTCCGCTTTCGGCCAGCAGCCATGTAGCGGTGCCGAGCGCTGCAAGCGGAGTGCCGAATCTCTTGCAAAGGCGAAGTATCCTGCTCAACGACGCTGACGCCTGCTCTTCGACCCGTTCGCCGGCGCACACGACAACCATGCTCGGTCCCTTGCAGGCCTGGATGCTCTCCGCGATCCCCCCAAAGTCAGCGGCAACCGCAAGGCTGAATCCGCTGGCGCATTCGACCGGCTGTCCGTCCGGACTGACCATCGTCCAATCGAAAAACCGCCGCCCGATGACCGAATTCGCCAGGCGAAGCGGATCCACGAAGGCGGACAGGCTGAGCTGGGAAAACCCGGGAAGCGCAAGGATGGTCAGGCGCAACGTTTCGTGGTGGCCATCGATCTGTGGCCGGCCCGGGCTCCATCCCACGATGCGCGAACGGTCCCCCACTGAAAAAGGCGCATTCATCAGGTCACAAGTCCCTTTCGATGTTGCTCGACAACTCGCGGGCGGAAACGCCGGCGCATCCAACGTTGGCTTCAGCCGTGAACGTTGTGGCGCCGCTTCATGAAGTCCTTGGCGGTCTCGACCGCCACGGCCGCGTCGCGGCAATAGGCGTCGGCGCCGACGGCCTTGCCGAATTCCTCGTTGAGCGGCGCGCCGCCGACCAGCACGACGTAATCGTCGCGAATGCCCTTTTCCTTCATCGTGTCGATGACGACCTTCATGTAAGGCATGGTCGTGGTGAGCAGCGCCGACATGCCGATGATGTCGGGCTGATGCTCTTCGATCGCGGCCATATATTTTTCGACCGCATTGTTGATGCCGAGGTCGATGACGTCGAAACCGGCGCCTTCCATCATCATGCCGACGAGGTTCTTGCCGATGTCGTGGATGTCGCCCTTGACGGTGCCGATGACCATCTTGCCCTGCTTGGGCGCGCCGGTGGCGGCAAGCAGCGGGCGCAGGATGAACATGCCGGCCTTCATCGCGTTGGCCGACAGCAGCACTTCCGGCACGAACAGGATGCCGTCGCGGAAATCCTCGCCGACGATGCGCATGCCTTCGACCAGCGCCTCGGTCAGCACCGTATAAGGCACCCAGCCACGCTCGAGGAGAATGTGCGTTCCCTGCTCGATCTCTTCCTTCAGCCCGTCATAGAGGTCGTCGTGCATCTGCTGCACGAGTTCCTCGTCGGAGAGCTCGGAAAGGATGATCTCGTCATCGGCCATGTCGGTTTTGCCTCATTTTCTGTCGAGAAAGGTCGGTACCCCACGCTCGACGGGGTACCGACCAGGCTTCCGGTGAAGCCTTGGGAGTTGAATGGCAAACGGGACACGAAGACCATGAATCCCGCAGCCTTGACCTTGTGCGGCGGCGCCTCGCGCCTGCCTCGAGTAGCGCCGAGGTCGCCAGCCGACGTCAGAAAATTGCCAGTCGCCCGTCACGGCAACCCTGTCGGGCAATGACTTTTATTTGTTTGACCAGGTCGCGCTCCATCGTGCCGGATCCGTAACCCAACTGGCCTCCCGTCGATCTGGCGCAATTGAGATCATTGATACCGATCGTCGGCATGCTTATAGAGAACGGCGCGAGACGCAATTTACTTTTTGTCGGGACCGGTATAACAATTTCTCATGTCGAAGGACTATCGTAGGCTTCCTTTGAGCGCCCTTCGGGCATTCGAGGCAGCGGCACGCTATCTGAGCTTTACCAAGGCTGCCAACGAGCTATCGGTTACCCAGGCGGCGGTCAGCCGCCACATTCTGACACTGGAGGACCACCTCCAGGTCCAGCTGTTCAACCGGGGTAACCAGAAGGTTTCGCTGTCGGCACCCGGCGAGGAATTGTTCGAGGCCGTGACGTTGAGCCTCGGGCATATGGCAGCAGCCTTCGACAGCGTGCGCAGGAGGCAGAAGGCCCAGCCGCTGACCGTCGGCATGCCGATGTCCTTCGCGACCCTGTTCATGAGCCGCCGCATCGGTGACTTCGTCGCAGCGAACCCGAAAGTCGATGTCCATCTGGTCTCCCTCGAGCGCAGCCCCGCGCCGGCAACGGACGATTTCGACGTTTCCGTGGTCATGGGGTATCTGCCGCGCCCGGGCTTCACCGCCATCGAACTCTTCAGCGAGGAGGTGTTCCCGGTTTGCAGCAAAGCCTATCACTCACAATCGCCGCAAATCCTGTCGCCTGCGGATCTGGTAAATGAGGTACTGCTGGTCATGGACGACCAGCATTGGTCTGCCTATCCATGGTCGCCTTTCGACTGGGTACAATGGCTAGAGCAATTCGGAATCGCGTCCTCCTTCAAGCGCACCATCACCTTCAACAATTATCCGGCGCTGATGCAGTCGGTGATCAGAGGCTATGGCATCGGCCTGGGCTGGCGTCATCTGGTGAATGACTATGTCAATGAAGGCACGTTGATAAGGCCTCTCGGGGAAAGCTATCTCACCGGCCGGAAGCATCATCTGGTCATTCCGGACACGGCGATCGGGCGCGAAGACGTGCAGATCTTCCGCGACTGGCTGATTGCCGAGGTCAAGGACCTGAAGCCGGCCGCGCCATCATCAACTGCCGAGCTTGATGGCGGCGCGCCGGTGTTCGGCCATGAGACCCTAATCGCGCATACGGAGCCGCACTCGCCCGATAACATTTAGTCGGGCGCGTATAACTATTTGTTCGGTTGTTTTGTCGTCCCCGCGTCGCTAGCGTTCCTGGAGTGAGAAGGACCACAACTCACGGATGTGGTGATTTCCGGGCGGGAGTGGATCAAATGCGACGCACGCAGCAACCGTTCTAGCTTTCGAGCATGCTGCGGTGGCTGCTGACCGCAGCCAATCCTTCCGCCGCTGGACAAACCGGGGCGGCGCTGCGCTCATCGCATGGGCGATATCCAGAAGCACTCAATAGTCAGTTTCTGGTCGAAAGGAGCTTTTGTGAGTCTGGCCGATATCTTAGATCCGTTCAAAAGCTGGCACCTGCCCTTCAGTCAGTGGGTTCAGGACGTGTTGACCTGGGTGGTCACGAATTATCGCCCGCTGTTCCAGACCTTGAAATGGCCTTTCGACAAGCTGCTCACGGCTTTTAATCTCGGGCTCAGCGGCATACCGCCGCTCATCACCATCTTATTCGTCGGGCTGATTGCCTGGCAGATCGCCGGCTGGCGCCTGGCGCTTCAGGTTGCGGGCCTGTTGGTGGTTGTCGGTCTCCTGGGCATCTGGGGTGAAACGATGACGACGCTGTCTCTCGTCTTCACCGCCGTGGTCTTCTGCATGATCGTCGGCATCCCGATTGGGGTGATCGCCGGTCGCAGCGATCGGGCCGCCGCGATCTGCCGGCCGATCCTGGACACGATGCAGACGGTTCCCTCATTCGTCTATCTCGTGCCTGTCGTCATGCTGTTCGGGATCGGTAATGTGCCGGGCGTGATCGTGACGATCATTTTTGCGCTGCCGCCCGTTATCAGGCTGACCGCGTTGGGCATGCGGCAGGTCCCCGAAGAGGTCGTCGAGGCCATGCGCGCCTTCGGAGCCACCAACAACCAGCTTCTGTTCAAGGCTCAGTTACCGCTGGCGCTTCCGAGCATACTTGCAGGCGTCAACCAGACATTGATGATGTCGCTTTCAATGGTGGTCGTTGCCTCCATGATTGCCGTCGGCGGGCTTGGCCAGATGGTCTTGCGCGGGATCGGTCGCCTGGATGTCGGCCTCGCCGCGACCGGCGGACTTGGAATCGTTATTCTTGCCATCATCCTCGATCGCCTGACCCAGGCTGCAATGTCGCGACGCAGACAGTTCGGCCACGTCGCCTGGTACAGTCGGGGGCCAGCATCCGTGTTTACAACGATGCTCAGACCCTCCATCTCGTCTGCCGGCTCCGACGACTGGAAAGTGGGCGCCACTGAACTCCTGGCTCAAGACAACGGGAGCGACTATGAGCGCTCCGCCTAGCGTGGAAAGGCGCCACCGGCACTTGATGTTGCGGCGGGGGTTTCTGGCTGCTTGGCGCTGTGCCGAAGCCCGCAACGGCCACCTCAAACAATAGAACGTTGCGCTGTGGCCGCATGCTCGTCCGGCACCCATTCATCCAGCGGGCGAAACCTCTAGATCGTGGAGCTTACCTTTGAAAGCGCACTCCGTTGAATTCAAGGACGTCTGGAAGGTCTTCGGATCGGGTTCGAAGCTCGACCTCGCCAGCATCCAGCGCAACGATCATTCCAAGGCCACGCTTCTCGAAAAATACGGCTGCGTTGCCGCCGTTGCCGGTGTCTCCTTCAAAGTCGAGGCAGGCGAGATCTTTTGTGTCATGGGGCTTTCCGGAAGCGGCAAGTCGACGCTGGTCCGGCATGTCAACCGGCTGATCAAACCCAGCGCCGGCCAGATCATCGTCGGCGGCGAAGACATCAACCTGAAATCCGAAAATGAGATGCGCGAGCTGCGCGCCCGCACGATGGGGATGGTCTTCCAGAACGTAGCACTTCTTCCCCACCGCACGGTGCGCGATAACGTGGCCTTGAGCCTGGAACTGCGAAAGGCAAGCGTGCGGCAGCGCCGTGAGATCGCGGAGGAAAAGCTCGAGCTCGTCCAGCTTGCCGGATGGGGCGACCGTTACCCCGACCAGCTCTCGGGCGGAATGAAACAAAGGGTCGGCCTAGCTCGGGCCCTGGCGGCCGATCCCTCCATCTTGCTGATGGACGAACCCTTCTCGGCCCTCGACCCGCTCATTCGCCGGGACTTGCAGGATCAGTTCAAGGCGCTTTCGACGAAGTTGGCAAAGACCACACTTTTCATCACCCATGACCTTGATGAAGCCGTCCGGCTTGGACACCACATCGGTGTGATGAAGGACGGAAGGATGCTCCAGATCGGCTCCGCCGACGAGATACTCGGCAGCCCGAATGACCCTTATGTCGAAAAATTTGTCCAGGGAAGCAGCCGGTTGAGGCTTCTAAAGGCCGAAACGGTGATGTTGCCGCTTGAGGAATTCAAGAGTGTCGGACAGGGCCAGCCGCTGGCGGATGCTCCGCGACTGAGGCTTGATACGCCGATCGAGGAGCTCCTGGGCTTGTCCAACCGACACGGCAACACGCCGATGGTGGTGGTCGACGAAAGCGGCGTCGATGTCGGCGTGATCACCGCATCGTCAATCTTGCGAGGCGTCCATGAGCGCCTCTAGGGACAACATGACGATGCGCGCAGGCGTGCTCGCTGCCAATTCCTCTCGTGATCCGCTGGTTGAACTACAATGAAGACTGCCCGCAAGACCGCGATCGTCACCGGAGCTGCCGGCGGGATGGGCCAAGCGATCTGCGCGAAGTTCGTGGCCAACGGATATTTCGTCGTCGCCGGCGACACGAATGCGGAGGTATTGCAGGACACGATCGCCATATTGAACCAGACGGGCGAGAATGCGCTGGCGAGACCTGGGGACCTGCGAACCAAGGCCTTTTGCGAGGATTTGGTCGACACCGCGATCAACCTGACCGGTCGCCTCGACGCCCTCGTCAACAATGCCGGCGTCATCACGCGTGGGACGATCCTGGAAACAAGCGACGAGGATTGGGAGCGGACCTTCGACATCAATCTGAAGGCGATATTCTACACTTGCCGGCGAGCAGTTGGCTTCATGAAGGAAAACGGAGGCGGTTCGATCGTCAACATCTCCTCGACGTGGGGCGTCTATCCCGGGCCCGGTCACGCAGCCTACTGCGCGAGCAAGGCTGCGGTAGCCACGTTTTCAAAATGTCTGGGGCGAGACCACGCGGGAGACGGCATCAGGGTTAATGCCGTTTGCCCCGGTGAGATTGATACCCCCATGCTTCGCTCGGGCTTTGTCCATCGTGGGTTCGAACCCGTCACGGCGGTGGCCGAACTCAGCAGGTCGAACCCTCTTGGCCGGCTTGGCGAACCCGAAAACATCGCCGATGCAGTGTACTTTCTGAGTTCGGATGCCGCCCGTTTCATTGCGGGGACCACGCTCGAGGTCGCGGGAGCCAAAGCCGTCTACTAGCCCCGGTCCGCGCGGCTCGCTTTCCGGCGGCCACGACACTGAAATTTCGAGGTTTCAGCAGAAATCGGCGTCAGCCGGCTCCTTAATTGGGGACTTCGCGACCGGGCGGCGCAATCCGCGTCCCGGGCAGGGATTCGCGTGCCGATACGAGCTTGTAAATGCAGGTGGGGATCCGGTCATAACTTCAGTTCATAAGTTACATTATTTTTTATTGGTGGTTAGCGTCATGGCAGAGCCATATATTGCGTCGTAAATCAGGGATGACAAGAAATGTCCGCGAGATCAGGCGGCCGAGGCGCTCGGCAAAAATTGCGTTCTGACAGAACGGTTACTTTCTTACCGCCGCTTGAGCGCGGACTACCTTATATGGATTTGCTGAGCTGCGAGGATTTGCTTCGGGTTCATAATATATCTATGCAGATACTGGAAGAAATAGGAATAGAATTTCGCGATGATGAGGCGGTCGAGCTCTGGCGCGCGGCCGGCGCGGACGTCGTCGACCAGCGCATCAGGATCGACAGGAATCAGCTGCTGGAGCTGGTCGCCAAAGCTCCAGAGACCTTCACCGTCGTTGCCAGGAATCCGGCCAGGACGATCAGCCTCGGTGGCCGAAAAAGCATTTTCGTGCCGGCTTACGGATCGCCGAATGTGCTCGATTTGGAGGGAAGGAGGCGGAACTCGACGATCGAGGATTTCACCAATTTCGCCAAGCTCGCCTACCAAGCCCCGGCAATCCACATGACAGGCGGTGTGCTTTGCGAGCCGATGGACATCGCGGTGCCCAAGCGCCACCTGCACATGAACTACAGCCTGATACGCTATTCGGACAAACCGTTCATGGGAGCGGTGACCTCGCGCGAGAGGGCAGAGGACACGCTCGCCATGGCCAAGATCGTCTTCGGGGAGGAGTTCGTCCAGGACAACACAGTCATCATCTCGCTTGCTAATTGCAACTCTCCGCTGGTCTGGGACGCAACGATGCTCGACGCGGTCAAGGTTTATTCCGCCAACAACCAGGCCATGATCTTCGCCCCCTTCGTGCTGGGCGGCGCCAGCACCGCGGCGAGCACCGTGGCGGCGGTTGCGCAGCTCAACGCGGAGGCGCTTGCCGGCATCGCGTTTGCGCAGCTCGTGCGGCCTGGCGCGCCATGCATCTATGGCCAGTGGCTGGCGACGGTCTCTATGAAGAGCGGCGCGCCGATGGCCGGCACGCCCGAGATCTGCCACATGAACCTGCTGGTCGGCCAACTGGCCAGGCACTACAAACTTCCCTGGCGCTGCAGCGGCAGCAACACGAGCTCCAAGCTTGTCGATGCCCAGGCAGGCTATGAGGCGGCGCGCAACATGTATGGCGCGCTGATCGCCGGAGCGAACTTCGTGCTTTCGACGACGGGTTATCTTGAGGCCGCTTTGACCCAGAGCTACAGCAAGTTCATGCTCGACGCCGAACAGATGGTGATGTTCTACAAGCTCGGCCAGGGCATCGTCGCGCGCGAGATCGACGAGGCGATGGATGCGATAAGGCAGAGCGAGCCAGGGTCTCACTATCTGGGGACCGAGCATACGCTGAAGAATTTCGAGAACGCCTTTTTCGTCCCCGAATTGATGAACCACGACAGCTTCGAGCAGTGGTCCTTCAATGGCTCCAAGGATGCCAACACAAGGGGATTGGAGGCAGCCGTGCGGGCGCTGAAGGAATACGAGGCGCCGCCCATCGACGAAGCCGTTGATGAGGGGCTTCTGGACTTCATCAAGCGCAGGGAATCCGAAATCGGCGATGCCGTGCTCTAGCCTGCCGCCGAACGGGATCGACTTTTCCGGGGGGCGAGTGAGCGAAGCGGTGAGGGCGCTAGCTCTGCCACTGGATGGGGCTCGTTGCTGGCCCAGATCCCCGGCCGGCAGGCGGCGGGCCAGACGGAACCAGATCCGACTATCGCGTGGACGAAACCCGATGAATGCTCCTGCCAACATCAGTACCCTCAGGTCACCGGTAACGCTTGACAATCCGGCCGAGGGCGGCCGAATGGGACTGCTGATCCTAGTCCTGCCAGGGTTTTCGCACCTCGCGCTGCATGCTTTCCTCGAGCCGTTCCGAATTGCCAACACCGTGTCGAGAATGGAGCTCTTCCGCTGGCGGATCGCAGGGCTGGACGCGGGAGCCGTTCGGGGTGCCAACGGTATTTCGGTAGCTGTCGATACGACGATTGGGGAACAACAGGTCCGTTTGCAAAATTGCAAACCGGATCACCTAGCAATCGTCGCCGGTGAAATGGTGGAGCACCAGTTCACGCCACAGCTGAACAGCTTCTTGCGCGCGACCGCGCGTCACGCGGTCCCGATGGCGGCGGTCGGGACGGCGACGTGGCTGCTCGCCCAGACCGGGCTTCTGACAGGTACGCGCTGCACGATCCATTGGTCCCGGCTCGCTGCTTTCTCGGAGGTGTTTGCCCAGCTGCGGATCCGGGACACTCTGTTTGTCAGAGATGGCCAGTTCTCGACCTGCGCCGGCGAACTGGCAGCCTTTGATTTGGCGGTCGATCTCATTGCCAACCGTTCCGGCGCGTTTATCGCGCAGGAGGTTTGTCGACATGCCGTCGTCGAGGGCCAACGATCCGGATCAAACCGACAGACTGGGCCTTCGAGTATTGCCTTTGCAGGGGTCAGTGAAAAGCTGCTGATGGCAATGAGGATCATGGAGGAAAACATCGAGAACCCGGTCGCCATGGCCGAAGTCGCGCGACGGGCTGGGGTGTCGCGGCGCCAGCTGGAACGGTTGTTTTCCACGCAAGTCGGGATGCCGCCGGTGCGTCAGTACCTAAGAATTCGTCTGGACCACGCCAAACGGCTGATCGAGGGCACGCGCCTGCCCATCATCGACGTCGCGATCGCCTGTGGCTTTGTTTCCCCATCCCACTTCGCAAAGTGCTTCAAGATCTGCAATGGCATCTCGCCGCAAAAGTGTCGCTCGATGGTCCCCTCCTGGGTGGGACCCGGGCTTGGCTAGCCGGTTGCCAAAGACGGAGGACCTCGTAAGGCCGCGACCGACAGGCACGCCAGACGTGAATGGGAGCGGGTGGCGCTCAAGGCGTGTTCGCCAGCTGCTGTGTACCTGAAGAAAAATCGAGAGTAGGGGCACCATACCTACGGGTTAGCCATTCTTCAAACGGTTCGATCGGAAATTCAGGAGCTCGATCTGCAGGCCAAGCCAATTGATACTGGTCCTTGGTCTGTAGGGACTGCGGAAAAGGCGCCACAAGGCGTCCTGATTCCAGCAAATTGCCAAGCTGGCGAAGCCAGCCCAAAGCCACGCCTTGACCTGCTAGACAGGCTTGTATCGTGTTGTAGTAATTGTTGAAGCCCATTGGCTGATGGTTTCGCGGCAGCTCCATGGAGAATTCCCTCAGCCAATGCCGCCAGCCCACCCAAGATGGATGCTGCGCCTGCATATACAACAGTTCGCAATTCTGCAGGTCAGACAGTTCCCGCAACGGTCCATTCCTGTCTAAAAGCTCTGGCGAGCAGACAGGAGTGAGCACATCAGAAAAGAGCGGTCGGGTTACGAACCCGGGAAGGTCGGGCTCGCCAAAGATTAAGGCGAGATCAACCTGCCCCGTGGGCTCGATGCCCTGTGGGTCCCAAGTCACTAGAAAAATCTCTCGCCCGAGAAAACATTGTCGAACTTCCGCAAGGCGAGGAAGCAGCATGAATGCTCCGTTTGCGGTTGATGTCGACAACACGATTTGCCCTTTGGAGCGCTCCTGGATCAAATCTTCAAGCGCGTCGACAATCTGAGATGAGGCAAGCGAGTAGGCTTTCAAAAGCCGCTGTCCCGCCGAGGTCAAGGTTATCTTCTTGTGCGAACGAACGAAGAGTGGTTGGCCAAGTCGCCTCTCAAGCTCAATGATCTGTTTGCTGATCGAGCTTTGTGACAGGCCAATCTCTTCTCCCCCCAGCGTGAAGCTTCCCTGCCGTGCAGCTGCTTCAAAGGCGGGCAGGAGCCGTTGGATGTTTCGGTGAAGCGACTTCTTTCGCATGCAATTCCCGGTGGTGCGACGCACGATCTAGCTGAACGGAAAACTTCACATTGCACTAGCGGCGGAAGCCCCATGGCTGGCGCGACCGTCGGTTTTTGTCCACAGGACCGACCCTTCGCTTGCGATGGTTTTGCGAATGCCAAAATCGCCGATAGGGATTATGCGCTTTCCTAGACAAGTTTGAAACCCTGAATGTTCCAAGCCTATGGCAAGGCCTCCCAAGCGCTGTTGCATTCGTCCAGGGAATGCAGCGCGATCTTAGTTTTCATTTGAACCCGCCGCCTTCTGGTAACATCTTTACCGGACCGACACAGGGCATGAATTTTGCTACGCCCGCTCCAACGAAAGCACCAGAATGCGCAACATCTTTACATTCGGCCATCGCCCCGCCCAGCGAAACTGGACGGTCGCAGACTTGCGCGCCAACAAGGGCAAGCTGCAACTAACGGAAGTTACAGCCATGAACGGCGAACAGGCCGCGCGGGCCGCCGCCGCCGGAATTGATACCATCGTCACCCGATCCCAAATGCTGAAAGAGGTCCGCGCCGCCGCCCCAAACACCTTCCTGACCGCCGCGTTGATGTTGGTTGATCACCCGACCGAAAAGGATGTCCTGGACGGCGCAATGCGGGCAATGGGCGAAGGGGCCGATGCACTCTACACCACCAGAAGCCTGGATACGATCAAGATGCTCGCGGATCTCGACTTTCCTGTGATGGGGCATGTCGGGCTTGTACCGCCCTACAGCACATGGATCGGCGGGCTTCGGGCCGTTGGTACTACCGCCGACGAGGCTCTGAAGGTGGTCGAGAGCTTTCGCGCCATGGAAAGGGCCGGAGCGTTCGCGGTCGAGGTGGAACTCGTTCCTCAGCAGGTGCTGGAGGAAATCAACAAGCAAACCACCCTGGTTACTTTTTCTATTGGGTCGGGATCGGGAGGAGACGTCACGTTTCTGTTCTCCGAGGACATCTGCGGGGAAACCGAAGATCCACCGCGTCACGCCTTCGCCTACGGAAATGTGCGTCGGTTACACGCGCAGATGGAGCGCGAACGCATAGATGCTCTAAGCGCATTTCAATCCGACGTGCGTGCCGGAACTTTCCCTTATGAGCGTGTCTCGATCTCGATGAAGCGAGAAGAGCTTGAGGCATTTCGAACCCGGTTCGGCAAAGTAGATCGCTTGAGCGTCGCCAGAGGATAACGAGATGACCGACGATGCCACAAAGCGGCCAGGGACACCTGCTACAGGGTCGACTTGGAACTACCATCCCGAGCTCCCGCTAAAAGATAACTCGGTGTTCGACTTCAAGCGTGGACCGCTGGAAGCGGTCAAGCTGCTGTGGAATTCTTGGAAGCCGATCTCGGACCGTTGGATCGTCATCGGGGTGTCGGTTCTTACGTGGTTCTATCTCTCGCCGTCATTGCAAGTGGCGCACGAATTTAAGTTCGACTGGATCGCCACACTCTATTTTCGTAATTTGCTAATCCTGACCATCTTGGCAGGCGGAATGCATCTCTATCTGTATACTTTCAAAATGCAAGGCAATCGCTTCCGGTATGACGGCCGCCCATTCCATAAAAAGAATGCATCGTTCACGTTTAGCAGTCAGTTTGCCGACAACGTATTCTGGTCCATAGCGAGCGGGGTTACTGTCTGGACCGCCTATGAGATCATCGGGCTTTGGGCGTTTGCCAACGGATATATGCCTATGCTCTCGCTTACAACTAATTGGACTGCGTGTTTATTGTGGTTTGTCCTATTGCCGTTCTACGGATTGTTACATTTCTACTGGATTCATCGATTATTGCATTGGGGGCCTCTATATAGATGGGCGCATTCACTTCATCATCGTAACGTGAATGTCGGTCCTTGGTCGGGGATGTCAATGCATCCGATGGAGCACATTCTATATCTCAGTTCCGTCCTGATCCACTTTGTAATCGCTTCGCATCCGCTTCACTTGATATATCATCTTCAATCTAAGGTACTTCTGGCTATCAGTTCTCACGCTGGATACGAGTCCATCGCACTGGGAGAGAATAGTACTTCTGCCTTGCGGGTTGGCGATTTCTTTCATCAGCTACATCACAGATACTTTGAATGTAATTACGGCGAACCAGAAGTTCCTTGTGACAGGTGGTTTGGAACTCTCCACGACGGTTCGGAAGAAGCAACGGCGCGAACGCGCGCTCGATTGAAAGAAATGCGCAAGAAAAAGTGAATCGCGGCGTTTGGGTTCGCCTGAGCTAGTGCGAACTCCCAGCGGACACAAATCTTCACGTAAATTTGCGTCCACCACCACAGTCAATTGGAGGACGATCAATGGTCAAAATCACGTACATTGAACACAACGGGCGCGTGCACGACGTGGACGTCGTCCAGGGCACAACGGTCATGGAAGGCGCTCGCGATCACGGCATCCCGGGGATCGAAGCAGATTGTGGTGGTGCGTGCTCTTGCGCGACCTGTCATGCGTTCATCGAACAAAGTTGGATTGCAAAACTCCCTGCTAAGCAACCGATGGAGCAGGATATGCTTGATTTTGCGTACCAGGCAGATCCCGCTCGATCGCGGCTGACATGCCAGATCAGGGTCAACGAAACCCTCGACGGACTAGTTCTGCGTCTACCCGAGCGGCAAGCTTGAGGGATAGCACTTCGGCATTTGTTCAAACCGATCGGCCCAAGTCGATCTGTCGGCCAAGGAAGCGCAATGTCTGGAATTGTGGTGATCGGCGCCGGCCAAGCGGGAGCATCGCTAGCAGCCAAGGCACGCATGCTAGGCTACTCAGCTCCGATAACGCTGATCGGCGAAGAACCAATGGCGCCGTATCAACGTCCTCCCTTGTCCAAAGGATATCTGCTCGGCGAACTCAGCCCTGAGAGGCTTTTTCTTCGTGCGCCGTCCTTCTGGAAAGAGCACGAAATTACCCTCGCGCTGGATCGACGTGTCACCGCGATCGATCGGGCATCGTCCACGGTAACTGCAGGTGGTGACATTGTACCGTTTGATCACCTTGTGTTCGCGACCGGTTCAAATGCAAGGCGACTGCCGCAGGAGATAGGCGGCGCATTGGGCGGGGTGCATACGATCCGGACGCTTGCAGATGTCGACGGACTTATGGCCGACTTCCGCCCAGGTCGGAGATTGCTCGTTGTTGGTGGGGGATATATCGGCCTCGAGGCCGCCGCGGTTAGTGCAAAGCTCGGGCTCGAGGTCACATTGGTTGAGGCGGCGCCCCGAATACTGCAACGGGTAGCCGCTGCGGAGACATCCAACTTCTTTCGCGACCTGCATTCCGCAAATGGCGTTGCGATCCTAGAGGGCGTCGGGGTCAATCGTCTTGTCGGCGAGAAACGCATCGCTGCCGCACTCTTGTCAAATGGCACTAGCCTGGCGGTTGACTTGGTTATCGTAGGTGTCGGCGTCATGCCGAGGACGCGGCTTGCGGAGCAAGCGGGTCTCGCGGTCGAGAATGGAATCTGGACCGACGCCCAGGGCCGAACTTCCGATCCAAGTATTTGGGCTGCTGGCGAATGCGTATCCTTCCCTTGGAAGGGGGGCCGCGTTCGAATTGAAAGCGTGGGGCATGCGATCGAGCATTCGGAGGTGGTGGCGGAGAACATCGTCGGGGGCTCCAAGGAATATGACGCCAAGCCATGGTTCTGGTCCGATCAGTATGACGTCAAATTGCAGATCGCGGGCTTAAATACCGGACATGATCGGGTGGTCGAACGTAGGAACGACAACGGTTCGAGGTCGATCTGGTATTTCCGGGCCAATCAGCTGGTTGCGGTGGACGCCATAAATGATCCGCGGGCCTACATGATAGGCAAACGAATTGTCGAGTCGCGCCAGACGATATCGGCCAACGACGTAGTCGATGCATCGAAAGACGTTAGGTCGCTGCTGGCGAGCGTTCCGGACCCGCCGAACCGTAGAGCGGCCGCCCCTCAGTTCCCGAACACTGGCTGAGAGCGATCATGCAACAGTCCTTAGCGGAGCACGACCCGCAGACAATCGGAGGCGCCCGAAAAACAACCCACCCGACCCGCACTAATTAATTACCACAACCAAAAAGGGGAATACCATGAGGTACAAATCAGTAATCGCTCCGACACTATTGATCGCGGCAGCAGCTCTTACTCTCGGCGCTGCCATTGCAGATGAACTGCCTGGCAAGGGCATCACGGTCCAACCCTCGGACCAGAATTATACCGTCGAATGGTTTCAAGAGGAACTCGTCAGTATGGGTCTCCAAGAACTTGGCTACGACGTCAAGGAGCCCGTGTCCATGCAATTGCAGGCCGCTTTTCTGGCCGTCGCCAACGGCGATGCAACAATCTACTCGGGTTACGCGGATCCGCTACACAAAGCATTCTATGAGAAAGCAGGCGGGAAGGCGAAGCTCCAGCCCGTCGGAACCTTGGTCGATGGCTCCGTTCAAGGTTATCTCATCGACAAGAAAACTGCGGATGCCTACAAAATAAAAACCGTCAACCAGCTGAAAGATCCAGCTCTCGCCAAACTGTTTGACGTCGATGGCGACGGAAAAGCTGATCTATACGGATGCGATCCAGGCTGGGGTTGCGAGAGGATCATCGATCACCACCTCGACGCTTATGGACTCCGGGAAACTGTGACCCAGCTGCAGGGCAGCTACGAAACCATCATGGCTGATGCGATCGAACGCATCAAGGCCGGAAAGCCGACCCTTTATTATACGTGGACCCCGATGTGGTTAAGCGGAATATTGAGGCCAGGACACGAGGTCCAATGGCTGACTGTCACATTCACTGCTCTTCCCGAAGAACAGGCTGGCGCGGTCACCGAGGCAGCTGGGATAGGCAATACCGGTTTCCCGGTAATTACGCAGCACGTCATAGTCAACACCCCGTTTCTGGACAAGAATCCAGCCGCACGAAAATGGTTCGAGTTGCTCAACGTTTCGGTTGAAGACATCAACGCAGAGAACCAGCTCGTGCACGATGGGCAGAGCACGCGAGCCGATGTTCGAAAACACGCCGAGGATTGGAAGATCAAGCACAAAGCGCAATGGGACACCTGGATTGCAGAAGCCAAGGCAGCGGCAAAGTAGAGCTCCAGTTCCATTGTCTCCGTGTGAGGAAGGCGGGGTCGAAACGACCCCGCCTCCATGCACAAAGGGTACGCCGCGTGTCTCCAGACGTTGTTGGTATCTGCCGACGTCCGAATCCTAAATGTTTAGTCAACCCGGACAGTGCAGCTGTGTCTATTGGGCGCGTTTTGGATGCGGCGCCTCCTCTCTATTACACGACAGATCAAGCAGGTTTTGCCGCACAGCGGCGCTGCCTAAATCGCCATTCGCGGCCGTCCCGACGCCACCGCCACCACATGCGCCTCGATGAACATGCGCTGGCCCTCGAAGGTCGAGACCGTGAACTCGGTCGCGATGTCGATGTCGGCGCTGTCGGTGCCGGCGGCTTTCGCGAACAGGGCGGCGATCGCGCGTACATCGGCTTCCGCGGCCGCGATCGCCTTTGCCTCGTCGGTGAAATCGCGCATCGTCTGGCCCGACGCCACGCGGAACAGCCCTTCCTGCGGCTGGCTGATACGGGCCTCGGCCGAGACGCGCACCTGGCCGACCACGGCGCCGAGCGCGTTGGCGACGTCGGTGTCCTCCGGCACGATGCAGCCATTGCCGATCAGCGGCGGCAGGCCGGCATAGTGCAGCGCAGCCGAGGCGCCGAGGCCGATGACCGGCCGGTCGAGCGCGACGGTGAGGCGGGCGATGCCGGGATGGGCGCCAACGGCGCGCTGGACCAGCGCGTGCGCCACAGTCGCCGCACCATCGAGCCCGTCCTCGGCAAAGGCGGTTTCCAGGATGTATTCGGCAGACCAGCGCGTCAGCGTCACCAGCACGCGTTCCGAAATCACCTCCGGTGATGCGGCGATCGGCTGGCCACGGCCATCGCGCCTGCGGGCGAACAATTCGGCGCCGAGGCGGGCGGCGGCGGCATCCCAGTTCGCCTCCGCCAATGTCGGAGACCACCGCATTGTCGAGCCCGGTCATGTGGCGGGCGCCGACGAGGCTGGCGGCGGGACCCGAGAGGATCGTCTCGATCGGCCGCTGGCGGGCGAACGCCGCCGAGACCAGCGCGCCATCGCCACGCACCACCATCAAGGGAGCGGCAATGTTGCGCGCCTGAAGGAACCCCTCGGTCGCCGCCACCAGCCGGTCGATCATCGAGATCAGCCTGGCATTGAGCAGCGTGGTCAGCGCCCGGCGCGGACCGCCGAGTTTGGCCGACAGCTCATGGCTCGATGTGACCGGCAGGCCGGTCCTGTCGCGGATCAGCTCACGGGCTGCGATCTCGTGCGCGGGATTGCGGGTGGCGAAATAGGCGCAGACGGCAAAGCCGGACACTGAGGCGCCGAGCTCCGGCAGCATCGCTTCGAGCCCGGACAGGTCGAGCTTTGCCGCGTTGCCGTGCACATCATGGCCGCCCGGACAAAACACCACCGGGTCGGTGCCAAGCGCCGTCTTCAGCCCATCGCGGGCGAGGTCGGCTTCTGAAAAGCCGATCATGACCAGCGCCACGCGGCCGCCCTGGCCCTCGAGCAGCGCGTTGGTGGCGAGCGTCGTCGACATCGAGACCAGTTTGATGTCAGCCGGATCGGTACCCGCCTTTTCCAGCACCGCATCGACGGCACCCGAAATGCCGACGGCCAGATCATGGCGCGTGGTCAGCGCCTTGGCCTTGGCCAGCACCTTGCCCTTGTTCGGCCCCTGCTGGGGACCTTCGGTCTCGGACCAAAGCACGGCATCGGTGTAGGTGCCGCCGGTGTCGATGCCGAGGAAGAGAGGTTTGGGCTTGGCGGTCATTGAGTAGGGTCGCGTTAGCAGCCTCAGCCGAGTGCGTAGCGCCCCAGCCTGGTAGTGCAGTCGACGTCAGGTTCGATCCCGCCCACTTCCAAGCGCGCCCTGCAGAGGTCAAGCATTCCGCGTCGAGGACGGCAACAAACCTACCGCTGCGGTGCCGTCAGCTTGGACCTGAATTCCTCGTCCAGGATGGCGGGCAGGGATATCTTCTTAGTTCGCGCGCCATCGACGGAGATCATCTCCCCGCTGACGAAGCTCGACTCCTCGCTGACCAGCCAGAGCACGGCATTGGCAATTTCCGTTGGGGCGCCGATTCTCCCCACCGGATGAAGATAACCGAGCTCACGCTCGATCAGGCTCCGGTCCGGATGCATCTCGACGTACGCTCGGTTAAGATCGGTATCGATCCAGCCGGGGCAGACGGTGTTGCATCGTATGCCGTCCGGTCCGAGATCAACTGCCAGCCCAAGGGTCAAACCATGCACGCCCGCCTTGGTGGCCGCGTAGGCAGTGTGCCACGGGTTGACCATATATCCCTCGACCGAGCCGATATTGACGATCGCGGCCGACCCGACACGGCGCATTTCAGGGACGACGTATTTGGTCATTAGAAATGGCCCGCGAAGATTGACCGCCATCAATCTGTCCCAATCCTCGGCGGTCTGGTCATCGATGGACTTGTGCATGACCAAGCCGGCGTTGTTGACGAGGATGTCGATCCTGCCGAAGCGCTCCAGCACCTGGTCGACGAACGCGCGAATTGACGCCTCGTCTGTGACGTCGAGGATAAGGAATGAGAGCTTGCCGGCCTTGCCTGCATCAGCCCGTCCTTGAACGAGATCACCCACGGCGACCGCGGCGCCTTCGTCCGCCAGCCTCTCAGCGATTGCGCGCCCGATCCCCTGATTGCCACCCGTGACGATGGCAACCTTGCCTTCCAATCGATTACCCAAGAATTCCTCCTTATCCAGCCGTGAAGCCGCCGTCGATCGGTACTGCAACGCCGGTGATGTGCCTTGCTTGCTCGCTTGCCAGAAACAGAGTCAGGCTCGCGATTTCCTTCGTGGTCGCCACGCGGCCCTGCGGGCTGGAATCAATGTTCCGTTGCAACGCCTCGGCCGAGGTGACTGGCATGCGGTGTGCCGACACAAGCATGGGGGTGTCTACCGCACCCGGACACACGGCGTTGATGCTAATCTGGTCCTTGGCGTGGTCGAGCGCCATGGCCTGCGTCAGGGACACGACCGCTCCCTTCGAGGCACAATAGGCGACGAGCCCCGGACACCCGACCAAGCCGACATTGGAGGCTATGTTGACGATGCTGCCGCCGCCGGACGTCCTCATGGTCTTCACTGCGGCACGGCTGAAATAGAACACGCCGTTAACATTGGCCTCGAAAGTCTCGCGCCACTCCTCATCCGACGTGTCGAGAGCGTTCCCGCGCCGGATGATGCCCGCGCCGTTGACCAGCACGCTGACTTTTCCAAACTTTGTCACGGTGGACTGAACAACCTCGTCGGCGAAGCCCGAATCCGCTACGTCGCCGAACAACAAATCGGCCTGGCAGCCGTTCTTCCGGATCGAATCCAGCACCTTCTCGCCACGCTCGCGGTCGCGGCCGACCAGCATCAGCGACGCGCCCGCCGCGGCGAAAGCTTCCGCGACCGCCTCACCGATCCCCGATGTTGCGCCAGTGACGATTACCACCTTGTTCGAATGTGTCATTTAAGCATGCCTATCAGGTGATGAGCAGCCCAATTTCGCCGGCCCATTTCTGTTGAACCGCATAGCGCTTGTGGCTTCCTCTCCGCAAGCGACCAAAAAATCATGCGACAGACAAGCTAAAGTTATCGTTGTGCTCCGCAGCGGCCGGCGTTGCCGCCGACGCGACTTGTTTCATCTCAGAGGGTCGTCCAGGAGCAACCAATTGTGCCAATATACTCGCGGGGCTTGGGCCGGCCAACATGACTTTGAATTATACGGGCAGCATTAAAACTCATTTGATGCGTGACTGCGCGCTGCCCTATAGATCGATCTCAGGACGATGGACCGTCCACGTCGTCTCCTGTCGCGGGGATACGATGCCCGCAGCTAGAGGGATAAAGTCGAATGAGCGCAGACAAACTCGTATCGCCAACTCCCGATGGTTTTGTCCTCAATGATAACTGGAGCGATCTGCGCCAGTTTAGACCCATGCCGGACATAGACTTCAAACAGCTTGATCAATATCGCAAGGGTCGGCTGAGAACGGCGATGCGCCAGGCCGACGTCGCCATGTGCGTCGTGGTCAGTCCCATCACCATCCGCTATGCCGTGGACTATAACTCCTATCCGCTGTTCCAGTCCCATATTCCCGTCACCTACCTTTTCCTGCCGCTCGACGGGCCGATCACTCTTCACCAGGGCACGGTCGGCCACCGGTCATCCGCAGATCAGTCGAGGGCAGGCAGGCCTATGTCATTTTTCGAAGGCGGCAACGAATTGGCGGAAGGCGCGAGGCTCCTTGCCGATGACATTGTCGTCTTTCTGAGCGAGATCGGAACGACCAATCGCAAAGTGGCGTTGGAGTACGTCAACCCGAGCCTGACCCAGGCCCTGCTGCAGCGCGGATTGGAGGTTGTCGACGCAGTCGACATCGTCGAAGGCGCCCGGGTCATCAAATCGGAAGACGAAATCGCTTGCATGCGATGGGCATGCGCCGTCGCTGAGCACGGAATCGCGCGCATGCAGGAGGCCATGGGGCCAGGCGTCACCGAAGCCCAGCTATGGGGCATTCTCAACTATACCAATCTCGCCAATCACGGCGGCTGGCACGAGGGGCGCATGCTGGCCTCCGGGCCGCGGATCAATCCTTGGCTTCAGGAGGCCACTCAGCGCGCAATCGAACCAGGCGACCTGGTCGGATTTGACACTGACATGGTGGGCCCGTTCGGATATTTCTGCGATATCTCGCGCACCTTCTACTACGGGAAGGAACGCCCGACGCTCCGGCAGCGCCAGCTTTATCGATATGCCTATGAAGAGTTGCACACTAACATGAAGTTGATACGCCCCGGCGTCAGCATGCGGGACATTCAGGAATCCGCCTGGCCTGTCCCAGAGGAGTTTCGTGCGCAGGCCTACAACTGCCTGATACACGGTGTGGGAATGTGCGACGAGTATCCGCAGGTGAAGCCTTCGTTTCGTGGTCCGGGCGCCTTTGACGCTACGCTTGAGGCCGGGATGGTGATCTGCGTCGAAAGCTATATCGGAGCGGTCGGCGAGCGCGATGGTGTGAAGCTCGAGGAGCAACTGCTCGTCACCTCCGACGGCTACGAATTGATGTCGAACTATCCCTTTGACGAGCGCCTCCTGGACTAGGAACATAGATCCCGGAGGACGAAGCCTTTCGGAGGCTGGCAGATGTCCGAGTTGAAAGATCAGAAGCTTCTGGGCCGCGAAATCCTAATTGCGGAGGACGACAGCAAAGTCGCCTCCGGCCCGAAGGATGCGCTCAGCGCCGAGGGCGCGAAAATCGTCTGTCCGTGGGATACGATCGAAGATCTTCTCGACACGGTCATGTCCTCGCGGTCAATAGACGGCGCCGTGCTCAGCCTAAGCCTGCAAGGGGAGAACACATTCGTCGCAGCCGAAAATCTTGCCCGCCGCCATGTCCCATTTGTATTCTTGGAGGGCCGCAACGCTCCGGAGGTCCCCGACCATTTCAATGGCGTCGCCGTTCTGGAAAAGGACAGCGATGCCGCCGTTATTGTCCAGCATCTGGCAACGATCGTATTGGCAGCCGCGGGCCCTGGCGAACCGCGAAGATAGCCGCGCGACTCGCCACCTTATGCCAGGGGCACTAACGGTCGCGAGCCGGTTATGGCCCCGGACTGGAGGTTGATGGCGAGACTTTCGGTGCACCCATCGCGGAGTTTTAAGCGCGGCCGGCCGCGCCGCGTTGACGATCCAACCGGCATAACGACCAAGGAGTATGACATGCCCGTTATTCACATCGAGACCTTCAAGGCGGATGACGATAAGAAGGAGGATCTGGCCGCTGAAATCACGAAGCTGTTCTGCGACAAGATGAACCTAAGACCGGAGCAGATCCACGTTGTGTTCGATGAATATGAGCCGAGCAACTGGGCAACCGGCGGCAAGCTCTGGTCGAGGATGTGAAGCGCAGCCGCGCCGCACTCGTTCCAAGAAACGCCCACTTCGGCCTTCGCGGCTGAGTTAGGTTGTTGACCATCCTGGACCGCCGCGTAGCGGTGCTTCGGGCGTGACACTCTGCCGTGGCGCGGAGCTATCGACGTGACGCAGTCACGCGCAAGGCAAGGCTGCGGCTACCATCGGCCGCTCCGCTTCGCCTAGTACAGACGCGAAAGGGCATGGTTTGGCAAGCCAATCATGAATTGGGATCGGCTATCGGTTACCTGGCGGCGCTGTGCTCCGTACGTCATACACGCCGCTAGCACTACTTTGGCAGATTTTTAGCGGCGGCGCGTTTTTGGAATTCCCAAGAGAGAGTTTGCGTCATTCATGGGAGGTCGGCTTGTGGAGGGCCGATCAATGGATGTGGACTGGCAAGCCGATCTCGAGCACT
>NZ_JBSKBR010000032.1:0-42378 GCF_053714315.1 Mesorhizobium sp. PL10
TCGCATCACCGACAGCAAGACCGGGTTTCCCTACTACCTCGCCGACGTGGCTGTCGATCCGATGGAATTGGCAGCGGCCCCACAGATTGCCCTTTACCCAGGCATGCCGGCGTCGGTCATGATCGTTACCGAGGAACGCACCGCACTCGACTACATTTTAGGCCCGCTGGTTGTGTCGTTCCACTCGGCGTTTCGCCAGAAATAATGGCGTTCGCTCCAACGCGATTCCAATTTTCGACGGGTGGTCAGGCTCGCAACGCGCAAAGACGGCGGAGAACTCCCCCGGCATTTTCGATGATCTCCACCCCGGCACCTGGTAGCGATAGGACAAGGTGGCCAGTCCGCCTCACCTCTTCTTCCGCATCAACATCGAGAAGATCACTGGTCGTCGTGCCCTCGTCTGACCGGCCCAGCCTCTTTCATGATGATCTCGCGATGCGGATAGGGGATGCTTATGCCGTTTGCCTTGAACGTGTCCCACAGCGCCAGCAGCACCTTGCCGCGCACGTTGGTCAGGCCTTGCTGTGGGTCGCGGATCCAGAAGCGCAGGACGAAGTTCAGCGAGGAGTCGCCGAAGTCCGTCAGCCAGCACACAGGCCGCCGGTCGGCCTCAACCCGGCCGACGCTGATCGCGGCCTCTATCGCCAGTTCGCTGACCTTGTGCGGATCGGCGTCGTAGGAGACGCCGAAGTTCACGTCGAGGCGCACGAGGTTGTCGCTGAACGACCAGTTGATGACCCTCTGGGTGATGAAGTCCTCGTTGGGGATCAGGAATTCGCGGCCGTCGCGCGTCACCACCGAGACGAAGCGCGCCCGCAATTCGCGTATCCAGCCGAAGGTGCCTTCGAGCGAAATCGTGTCGCCCGGCTTGATCGACTTGTCGAGCAGGATGATCACACCGGAGACGAAATTCGAAACAACCTTCTGCAGCCCGAAAGCGAGACCGACACCAACGGCGCCGGAAAACACCGTCAGCGCCGTCAGGTCGAGGCCGACGGCCGAAAGTGCCACGGCGCCGGCCACCAGAACGAGGCCGATCTCGGCGACCTTGCCGACGAGGACGCGGATCGACGGTGTCAGCTCCTCGGAGAGGCGGACGCGCTCATCGATGTAATTGCCGGTGACCACCGCAAGCCAGACCGTGGCGATCAGGAGCAGCGCCGCCTTCAGCACCATGAGGGCCGAAAGGCGAACCGCGCCCAGAGGGATTGCCAGGCTGTCGAGGAAGGCGGCCGCCTCATTACTGACACCCAGTATGACAAGGGCCGCGTAGATCCAAGCCAGCCAACCCAGCGTGCGAGCGACGAGGCGGTTGCGAATGATGCGCGACAGCACGGTCGCAAACAGCCACGCCAGCGAGAGCAACAGCGCGACGAGCAGGAGATGGGTGCGGCTCGGCCAGGTGATGACGAGCAACAGGTTGAGCGCGGCAAACAGGAAGATAATGAACAGGATCCAGTCGGTGCGCCGCAACAGCGCGATGACGACCCTTAACAGTCCAGGATGACCCTTGATCTGGCGTGCCTGGTTCTCGACGAGAGGCTCGACCCGCAGCGCCGCCAGCTTCGCCACCACAAAGAGCGAGGCGATGATGCCGACCTGATAGACGAACCATGGCGTGGCGGCATAGTCGAACCATCCGCCGGCCCAGGCCAGCGCTCTATCGATGGCGTCGCGAAAATCCATTGCCACACGACCACTTGGCTAACGAACTGCAACTCGCGGCCCACAATGTCGTCGGCCTTGTGATTGGTCAAGTTGAGCTTGAGGATGGTTTTGTGAGCGGCAGCGGCGGAACAAACGTGGCAAGGCCCGCGAAGGGGGCCTTGCCACTGATTCTTGCAAGGTGATCGCCAGCCCTACTTCCCCATCATCTGCTTCGCATTCTCCGCCGTGATCGCGGTCGTCTCCACCGTCACCGTCGGCTCCACCGACGTCGCGCAGTCGAGCAGGATCTTTTTCGACATCTCTATCGCTTCCTTGGCGCCCGTCGGGTAGGTGAAGGTTGCGGCCCAGTCGCCCTTGGCGACCGCCTCGATGCCGCCGGCCGGGCCTGGCAGGCCGTCTGTGCCGATGATCTTGACGTCCTTGCCTGCGCCCTTGGCGGCGAGCAGCGCGCCGGCGGCCATCATGTCATTGGAGGCGTAGAGCACCTTGATGTCGGGGTGCGCCTGCAGCATGGCGGCGAACGCGACTTGCGCTTTGTCCGGCACCCAGTCGGCGGCCTGCTCGGCCACGACCTGGATCTTGGCGTTTTCCTTGACGCCGTCCTTGAAGCCGTTGAGGCGTTCCACCGCCGGCGTCGAGCTCGGCAAGCCCTCCAGCACCGCCGTCTCGCCGCCATCGGGCAGCAGGGTTTTCGCGGTGTATTTGCCGGCTTCCATGGCGATCTTGTAATTGTCGCCGCCGATGAAGGCGGTGTAGTCCTTGCCGGGGTCGCCGACGGTCTTGCGGTCGAGCTCGATGACCGGGATGCCGGCATCCATGGCGCGCTTCACCGCCGGCGTCAGCGGTGCGGCCTCGAAGGGCGAGATCAACAGGATGTCCACCTTCTGGGTTATGAAATTGTCGACCTGCGAGGTCTGCGTGTTGACGTTTCCGGCGCCGTCGGCGATCTGCAGCGTGAAACCGGGCACTTCCTTGGCCGCGGCCTCCAGCTCGTCATTGACGTGCTGGCGGTAGGGCTCGGCATTGTTGGCCTGCGAAAAGCCGATGATGAACTGGCCGTCCTTGGCGCAGGCTTTCACCATTGGATCGGCGGCGTAGGCCGTTCCCGCTACGCACAGGCACGAGCCTGCCAGAAGCACGGTCGATAAGATCGTTTTCATACTCACTCTCCTCCTCGTCGGGCCGGGGCCAGACCTTGGTTGACGTTCCTGTTTTTGCCGTCTTCCTCCTTGTTTGTTGATGCATGTCGTTATCGCAAAACCGATGTCACTTTTGCGCGACATGCACTAACGACCCAACCCCTCGCGGCGGCGAACGAGGGATTGAAGCACTGCCGCCAGGACGATGATCGCGGCGGTCGCGAGCAACTGCATGGCGGGCGTGATGTTGTTGAGCTGCAGGATGTTGGCGAGTGCGCCGAGCATAATGGTGCCGGCGACGGTGCCGACCATCGACCCGGCGCCGCCGAACAGGCTGGTGCCGCCGATGACCACGGCGGCGATGGCCGTCAGCTCATAGCCCATGCCGTCATTGGCGCTGCCGAAATTGAACTGGCCGGCGTGCACGATGCCGGCAAGGGCTGCAGCAAAGCCGGTGATGGCGTAGACCGAGATCTTCACCATCGACACCGGCACGCCGGAAATGCGCGCGGCGCGCTCATTGCCGCCCACGGCAAAGACATAGCGGCCGAAGCGCGTGGTGTTGAGCACGATCGTGGCAATGGCGGCAAAGACTATGAAGACAAGTGTGGCCACCGGCACGGTGTTGTTGAACAGCCGCTCGCCCAGCACGGCAAACACCGGCGGCGCCAGGCCCGGCCCGTCGCCATAGGAAATGTTGATGTACTGATTGCCGGAGACGACCAGCGCCAGGCCGCGCGCGGCCTGCAGCCCGGCCAGCGTGACGATGAAGGGTTCCAGCCTGAAGCGGGTGGAGATGGTGCCCTGGATGGCGCCGAAGACGATGCCCATGACCAGCACGGCGAGGATGGTGGGGATCAGCCCGAAGCCGCCGGAGATCATCATCGAGGCGGTGACGACGCTGGACAGGCCAAGCACCGCGCCGACCGACAGGTCGATGCCGGCGGTGATGATGACGAAGGTCATGCCGATGGCGATGATGCCGGTCTCCGACACGGCGCGCACGATGTTGGCGATGTTGTCGGGGTTGAGGAACAGGATCTCGCCATGGCGGCGCGGCGAGAAGATGATGCCGCCGATCGCCACCAGCACCAGGCCGATCAGGCTCTGGAAGCGCACGATGAGCGCCAGCGGATCGCGATGTTTTTGAGGCGCAGCCATCACGGGCGCGCTTGCCGCCGAAATCTTGTCGTCAGACATCAGGCCTCCCTGCCATTTGCCGCGGCCAGCACCGTGTGCTCGTCGACGCCAGCCATGAATTCCGCCACATTGCGCCCCTGGCGCAGCACCACGATGCGGTCGCACAGGCCGATCAGCTCCGGCATCTCGCTGGACGCCACCAGTATGCCCAGCCCTTGCGCCGCGAGTGCCCTGAGCCGCGCGTAGATCTCGCCCTTGGCGCCGACATCGACGCCACGCGTCGGCTCGTCGAGCAGCAGCAGGCGCGGGTTGCCGAGGATTTCCTTGGCCAGCACCACCTTCTGCTGGTTGCCGCCCGACAGCGCACCGACGGCGATGTCGGGGTTCTTCGGGCGAATATCGAACTGGCCGAAGGACTCCTTCACCGCCTCGGCCTGGCGGCGCGGCGACACCAGCCAGTTCGGCGAGATCCTAGATATCACCGACATCACCAGATTGAGGCCGACCGCCATGCGCAGCATCAGGCCTGAGCCCCTGCGATCGTCGGTGACGAAGGCGATGCCCGCGTGGCGGGCGGCCTTGATGGAATCGAGTCTCACCGGCCGGCCCGATATGGCGACCTCGCCCTCCCAGCGCCCGGACAGGCCGGTGCCATAGAGGGCGGACAAGAGCTCGGTGCGCCCTGCCCCCATGATGCCGGCAAGACCGACGATCTCGCCTTCATGGACATCGAGCGAAACCCCTTGCGGCGCCTGCCAGCCGGCGCTGTCGCGGGCGAGCTTGAAGCTGGCGTTCCTCAGGCTGAGCAGCGGCTTGCCCGCCCCTTTGGCGCGCTGCGGATAAAGCTCGTCCAGCGGACGCCCGACCAGCAGCCGTACCAGTTCGGCCTGCGGCGCGTGCGGCTCGGTGATGCCGGCCACACGGCCGTCGCGCATCACCGTCACCCGGTCGGCAATGCCTGGCACTTCCTCCAGCCTGTGCGAGATGTAGACGATGCCGACGCCGGTGGCGGCGAGCTTGCGCATGATGTCGAAGAGACGCTCGACCTCGCCGACGGTGAGGGCTGCCGTCGGCTCGTCCATGATCAGCACGCGCGAGGCATAGGACAGCGCCTTGACGATGGCCACCACCTGGCGCTGGCCGATCGACAGGTCGGCCACCATCGCGCCTGGATCGATGGCGATCTCAATCGCTTCCAGCCGCCTCTTGGCCTCGCGGCGCATCGCCGGCACATCGAGGAAGCCGCCGGGACGCATCAGTTCGCGGCCGAGGAACAGATTGGCCGCGACGTCGAGCGACGGCACCAGGTCGAGTTCCTGGAAGATGGTGGCGATGCCGGCCGCCTGCGCTTCGCGCGGGTTGTTGAAGCGGACGGGCTTGCCGTCGATCTCGATCGTGCCTTCGTCCGGCGTGTAGACGCCCGACAAAAGGTTCATCAGCGTCGACTTGCCGGCGCCGTTTTCGCCGAGCAGCGCGTGGATCTCGCCGGCCTTCAGGTCGAAGTCGACGCCGCGCAGCGCCTGCACGCCGCCGAAGCGTTTCACGGCGCCGGTCATCACCAGAAGCGGCGCGGTCATTTCGGCCTCCCGCAGGATTGTCGCGCGTGCAGCGTCGCCTGCAGGCGCACGGCGCGGGGCGCGGATCCGATCGCCGCGATGCGGGCGCTGAGCAGCGCCGCCGCCTGGCGGCCGATCTCGGTGCAGGGCTGCTCGATCAGTGTCAGCCTTGGCTCGAAACAGTCGGCCCATTCGAAATCGTCGAAGCCGACCAGCGACAGATCGCGCGGGATCGAAAGACCTTTTTCGCGGATGGCGCGGACTGCCCCGATCGTCGTCATGTTGTTGCCGGTGACCAATGCGGTGGGCGGCGTGGGCAGCGACAGGATCGCATGCGTCGATGCGGTCGCTGCCGCCGTGTCGATATTCTCCGGCGAGACATAGTGCGGCACGCTTTCAAGTCCATTGGCGGCGAGCGAAGCCTGGAACGCCTCGATGCGTTCGCGCGTCGTCGCCAGCCCCGGCTGCCCGGCGATGTAGCCGATGCGCTTGTGACCGAAGGAGACGACATGGTCGATCAGCGCGCGCATCGCCGTGTCGTTCTCGACGCCGATCTGGTCGAAGCGGTCGTCGGCGAAACGGTCGATCAGCACACAGGGCACCTTCTTGTCGGCGAGATAGTCGACGGCCCGCTGCGGCGAGCCCGACGGCGCCAGAATGACGCCGTCGACGCGGCGCTGGTGGAAGGCGCGCACCACTTGCAGTTCGCGGTCCGGGTCTTCCTGCGTGTCGGAGAGAAAGACCATCAGGCCGAGCCGCGCGCATTCGGCTTCGACGGCGCAGATGATGTCGGTGAAATAGGGATTGGAAATCGCCGAGATGGCCAGGCCGACGCTGTTGGTGGTCGACGCTTTCAGCGACCGCGCCAGCTCGTTGGGCTGATAGCCCATGGCGGCAATGGCGTCGTTGATCAGCTTCGCCTTCTCCAGCGAAACGAAGCGCGTGTTGTTGACGACATGCGAAACGGTCGACACCGACACGCCGGCGCGCCGCGCCACTTCAGCCATTGTCGGCAATAAAACTCAGCGCTTGCAAGCGCTCCTCCCTATGCGTTTCCCGTCCGCTCTGTCGGCGGATTTCGGGGAAGCTTAGGGTGATCGAAACGTTTGCGCAATCGATTCGATGGATTTTTTTGTATGAAGCTGCGCTTTGCCTTGTCCCCTTGTGGGAGAAGGTGGATTGGCGCGCAGCGCCGAGAAGGTAGGCGCTCAGTCTTCAGCTTCCGCAAACTCGGCCACCAGCGCCTCATACGCCTCAAAGGCCGGCAGCGCTTCGTAGCTATGCACCGCAGGCGTCGTTGCCCAGGGCAGTTTCTCGCTGGTCCAGGTCTCGACAAACGGCGTGAACCAGCCGTGTTCATCGAGCATGGTCGGGCGCAGATTGACGAACCAGTCGAGCCCTTCCGGACGGGTGAACATCCAGCTCATGCAATGCGGGCAGAAATAGTGGCGCGAGGCGCCGTGCAAGCCGCCGATCACCGGCTCGCCCTGCGTTATTTCGAAGCCGTCCGAGGGAATGGCGGCGCTTAGCGAATAGGCGCTGGCCGACATGGTCTGGCAGCCGGTGCAATGGCAGGCCATGGTCAGCAAGGGGGCTGCCGAAATCCTGAGCCGCACGCGTCCGCAGCGGCAGCCGCCTTCGGCCGGCAAGGTCAGGCTTGGCAAATTGGTCTCCTGTCTCCGGTCGCTCAGCCCGTCAACACCTTCGTCGTCACCAGCGTGACGCCATCTTCGGCGAAGGCCGCATTATAGCGCGCGACGATCTCCGGGGCGGTTTCGCCCTCGGCATCCAGCGTAGAGTGGGCGTCGGACACGATGGTGACGGCGAGGCCTTCAGCCAGCGCGCCCTTGACGGTGCCGGCGATGCAGAAATCGGTTTGCGCGCCGGCGAGCACGACTTCGCCGGCGCCCTGCCCGGCCACCCATGCGCCAAGCTCGGGATTGGAAAAGGCGTTGCGTACGTTCTTGGAGAATGTCGGCTCGTCCTTGGCCTGGCCGAGTTCCGGCCATACCGGCCAACCCGGCTCGCCCGGCGCCAGCGGATCGCCGGCCGGCCCGTCATGCCTGACGAAGGCGACCTTGCGGCCCTCGCGCCGCGCCCAGTCGATCAGCGAGCGGGTACGCGCGGCAATGCCCGGCGCATCATGGATCGGCGGCTCGACGCGCCCGTCGAACATGTTGGTCTGGAGATCGATGACGATGAGGGGAGCTTTTGACATGGCGCCAAGATAGTGCGGGAGGTGGATGGGTCAAGCGGCGAAGCTGCTGATCTCCCCCCTCGTGGGGGAGATTAGCTCACCCTCACCCGATCCCACCCGTCACCACATAAGCACCGGCAGTGCGTCCATCCGGCAGACGCACTATTGCCGTGACGATTGATCCATAGGCGCCGCGCCACACGCTGTGCGTTCGCTCATGCTCGGCGACAGGCACCAGGATGCTGCCATGCCATCGTGTGCCGCTTTGCTGCATGGCGACGGGCTCGCCATTGACGTGGACTTTGACGCCTGCGGTCTCCGCGTCATTGGCATCGAGTTCGACCGCTACAGCGATCTCGGCCTGGTCTCCTTGCCGTATCGTTTCGGCGGTTAGCGTGAGCACCAGCGGCGCCGCATCGCTGGGCCGCGATCCACCGCGCGCTGCAAACACATCGTCCGGCAATTCTGGCGTGCGCGACGGACTGATGCGGCGCTTCGCCGAGCGCTCGAAATCGCCGGCGAATTGCAGCAGCCGCACATCGTCATGGGCCTTGCCGGCAAATGTCAGTCCCACCGGCATACCGATATCGGCCATCGTGCCCATCGGCACGGTGACGGTCGGGATGCCGAGATGGCGCCAGACCAAATTGCCGTTGGCGACCCAGGTGCCATTGCGCCAGGCAAGGGCTGCCGAGGCGTCATTGACATCGGCATCGGCCGGCCCGACGTCGGCTACAGCCGGCAGCACTACTGCGTCGAGCCTGTTCGCATCCATCCAGTCCTCGAAGTCGATCCGGCGCGTTGCCTCCAATCCCTTGAGCCCTTCCGCCAGCGTGGGGATGTCCTGGAACGGCGTCACGCCCTGCCTGGCGCGGGTGACATAGTCGGCCAGATCGAACCCGTCATCGCCATAGCAGTCGGGCAACGCGCCCGGCGGCTGCGGGAAAACCTTTGGGCCGTCGACCGCGGTCAGATCGGGGATGGCGGGATCGGCATTGGCGCGCAGAAAATCGTCCCAGCCCCAGATGCAGAGGTCCCAGATTTCGTGCTCCGCAAAACCTTCAGGCACCAGCCCGCGCTCGACCATGGTTTTCGCGCCAGGACGATCGCGCTCGTAATTGGAGACGACAGGAAAATCGACCTCGATCACCTCAGCACCGAGCCGTTCGAGATCGCGCGCCGCTTGCTGCCAGAGGTCGAGCACCGAGACGCGGGTTCCTATCGGCCGCGTGGCATCGGCATCCTTGCCGATATACATTTTCGGCACGCCGAGGCGCTTGCCTTTTAAGGAGCCTTCGAACTGGAGCGTCGCGTAGCTTGATGGCCTGAGATCGGTACTTTTTGGGATCGTCACCCAGGGCTGCGCACGCCAAAAATCGCCGCGCGTGTGCGCGTCGTCGGCGACGATCACGTCGAGCAATTCCAGCATATCGGCCATGCCGCGCGTATGCGGCACCACCACATCCATGGTCGGCACCAGCGGCCAGTTACCCCTGACCGAAATGGCGCCACGCGACGGCGTGTAGCCGACCAGCGCGTTGTTGGACGCCGGCGCCCGCCCCGACGACCATGTCTCTTCACCCAGCCCGAAGGCAGCGAAGCTCGCGGCCGTCGCCGTGCCCGAACCGTTGGACGAGCCGGAGGCGAAGGCGGCGGTCAGGTACTCGGCATTGTAAGGGCTTTCGGCGCGGCCATAGACGCCGCGCTGCATGCCGCCATTGGCCATTGGCGGCATGTTGGTCAGCCCGATCAGCACAGCCCCGCCGGCCCGCAGTTGGGCGATGGTGAAAGCGTCCTCATTGGCAACGAGATGCTCGAAGGCCGGCGATCCGGCAGCCACCGTCATGCCCCTCACCTTGTAGCTGTCCTTGGCGGTGTAGGGGATGCCGTCGAGCGGCCCGAGCGTGGTGCCCTTCGCGCGGCGCAGGTCGGAGGCGGCAGCCTCGTCGAACATTTGCGGATTGAGCACCGGCACGGCGTTGAGCGCGATGCCATGGCGGTCGTAACGCGCGATGCGCCTGAGATAGGCGCCGACCAGTTCGACGCTGGTGACGGTGCCAGACTCAAGCGCAAGGCGCAGGTCGGCGATCGAGGCTTCGACGAGGTGGAGGTTGGGCATGGCAGGTTTGCTCGGCTGGCGTTGCTTCACACCCCCCTCTGCCCTGCCGGGCATCTCCCCCGCAAGGGGGGAGATTGGCTGTCATCTATGCTTTCGCCATTTAGCGGTATTCAAGATGGGCAGAGGCGCCCGAACTGCTGATCTCCCCCCTTGCGGGGGAGATGGCCGGCAGGCCAGAGGGGGGTGTTCAAGCGCCCAACCTCGCATCAGTTCCTCAGCGCCTGCGCCGGCGATTGCCGATAGGCCAGCACCGACGGCACGACCGCAGCCAGGCCCGCGACGACAAGCAGGATCAGCGCCGAGCTCATATCCTCGATGCGGAACATCACCGGCATCGAAAAGCCGCTCATTTCGCCCATCGTATGGGCGATGGTTCGAGCCGCGATATAGCCGAAGAGAAAACCGAGCAAAACCCCGGCGCCGACGATGACGAACGTTTCCACCCAGACGATCCCGAACACCACCTGGCGTGGCGCGCCGAAGGCGCGCAAGGCGCCGATCTGGTGCCGTCGCTGCAGAATATGGACGATGACAACCAGAAGAATTGCCGCCGCGACGAGGAATTGCGCGCCGGCCGCGACCATGGACAGGATCCGCCTTGCATCACCGAGGGTTCCATAAAGCCGGGTCAGCACTTCGCCGGGAAAGACCGCCAGCGTGCGGTCGCTGCGATACTGTTGGCGCAGCTTGTAGGCGTCGGCGATGGTGTGCGGTTTCACCACGATTGCCGGCAGGCCGGACGCCGAAGGATCGAGGACGGCATCGGGGTTGATCGGCGCATCGAAACCGTGCGGTGCGGCACCGTCTTGTGCGTCAACCTGCTCGACAAGTGCTGCAATTCCGGCGCGTCCATTCTCGTGTTCATGGATATGCCAGACCGCCTCGATCGGCACGATGATCGCCCGGTCCCAGGCGGTGCCGGTGGGGCTGAGGCGCCCGACAATCGTATAGGTGAAATCATTGTGGATCTCGGTCGCCGCATGCAGCTGTCCATGCGCGGGATGAAAGCGGGCGCCGACGCTTTTGGGAACCGAGGCGCCGACCAGCGCATCGCCAAGCACTGCGAATGTGCGGCCTTCGGTGACGCCGCCCAGCCCGTCGACCAGCGCTTGCGTGGTTCCGACGATCGGAAAGCTTTCGACGAAATCACCGAAACCGACGGGTGCCGCCCAGGCCACCCGCTTGTCCCTGACGAGGCCGGCCAGCACATCGCCCGGCATCAGCGACAAGGGTGCCGCCTGCAGAAACACGGAGGACAGCACCAGCTGGGTTTCACTGCCCGGCGCGCCGATCACCAGGTCGAAAGCATCCGCCGCTTGCGCGCTGCCCAATCGCAGCGCCCGCTCACTGAGCGTGACGGCAACGCCGAGCGCGGTCGCAAGCGCAATCAGCAACGCCACGGCAGCCACGCCGATCCAGTGTCGCCTCAGATCCGCGGCGATGAAGCGGAGCATCGGCTATTCCTTTCTCCCACGGGCTTTTCCATCTGCGAGGTCAGAAAGCTTCATCGCGCTCGGCCATCGCCTGCGACGCGCCGGTATCGCGCGTCACCTGACCGGCTTCCAGGCGGATGATCCGGCCCAGCCTTTCTATGAGCCGTTTCTCGTGACTGGCGACGATAAGGGTGGTTCCCGCCTCGCCCGCCAATTGCAGCAACAGGTTCGCCACCGCAATTCCGGAATCGGCATCGAGGCTGGCGGTCGGCTCGTCGGCGACGATAATGGCCGGCCTCGTCACCAGCGCCCTGGCAACGGCAACCCGCTGCATCTGTCCGCGCGACATGGTTTCGACCGGCTGTCCCGGACGCTCGATTTCGACCCGTTCGAGCAGCCGCAGTCCTTCCGCCTTCAGTTCGGACACGGGGCGAACCCTTGACAGTCTACCGGGCAGCAGGACGTTTTCCAGCGCCGACAGGCCGGGGCACAGATAAAACTCCTGCATAACCAGGCCGACATTCGCGGAACGCCAGCGGTCACGCCTGGCTTCGGAGAGGCTGGAAAGTTCGGTGTCGCGCCAGCGCACCGAGCCATGGCGTATCCTTTCCAGCCCGGTCACGATGTTGATGAAGGTCGTCTTGCCCGAACCCGAGGGCCCGGTGACAGCGACTTTTTCGCCAGCCCGGATGTCCAGCGCGGGCACGGTGAGCGCAGGCTTCTCAAGGTCGCGGAAGGAAACCCGTAAATCCCTTACGGACAGGCCAAGCATGATCGCTACGCCCGGTGGAAATGCGCGTCGACGATGCGCAAAAGGCTGACGAAGCCGGTTTCCGGGTCGGTCCAGGAGCCGGTTTCCAACCTGCCTGCCACCTCAATGAGGGCGTTTGCCTGTTCGAAGGTTTGTGCCTGGTCGAGATAGATGACGACGATGTTGTCGGGCCAGTCGGCGTCGGATGAGCAGAACGGGCACAGCGCCATCGGTATCTCGGTCAGGACGAAGAATTTCGCCTCGGCCTTGAGCGGCGGCGCCATGAAACCCTGCATGGTGACGTCCTGACCGGCAAGGCTTTTGACCTTGTCGGAGAAGGTCATGCCCAGCACGCCGATCTTGCCGTAGAGGTCATCGAAGGTGAGCGGCGCGGCGGCTGCCGACGCGGCGCGCAAAGCCCAGGAAAAACAGACCGCAGCCGAACCGAGCAGCGTGCCGCGGCGGGTAATCGGTCTACACGCCATGATCCGTAGTCCTCCTTGTCGACAGGCCCGGGCGCCGTCAGCGCCCGAACCGCCGTCCCGGCCCGCTTCATCCGCATCCCTGCGGAAGCGAATGGAGCGGCCGGAATCAATCATAGTCCGCGCGGCTCAGTTCGTCGCCGGCGCAAGTCCCAAGGCATCGGCCAGCACGCGGTAAACGTCGCTCTCTTCCATGTAGCCCTTGAAGCCTTCCGCGCCAGGACCGGTGGCCTGCAGCACGACGTCATCGACGGCATGAACCGCGCTTTCGGCGTTCTTCGGCAAATTGCCTTTGCGCAGCACCGCGCCGGGTACGTCCTTGTACTTCTCGTTGGCGACGTATTCCTTGGCCTCGTTCTGCACCGTCGGCACGAACGGACCGTCGAGCTTCGGACGGAACGTCTCGTAATAGTCGGGGAAGTTGGCGCCGAAGATCGCCAGACGGCGCGAGACATCGACGCTGTCGGGATAGCCGTCGCCATTCTTGTCCTCGTAGTTCGGGAAGCCCGCGTCGGCATAGACCCCGACCTTGTCGCGCATCTCCGGACCCGGCTTGTTGTCGTCGATGGTGCCAAAGATGGAGACGCTGTGGGTGTGGTCGCCGGTGGCGACGATCATCGTGTCGGGGTGGGTCTTGGCGAATTCCATGGCAATGCCGACCGCCTTGTCGAACTCGATGACCTCGACCATGGAGCGCTCCCAGTCCATCGGATGCGACATCTTGTCGATCAAGGCGCCTTCGACCATCAGGAAGAAGCCGTCCGGGTTTTTCGACAGTTCACCGAGCGCGACATTGGTCATTTCGACCAGGCCCGGCTGGTTGGGGAAGGTTTCCACGGTGCCCTTTTTGAGGAAATCGCGGTCGAGCGTGACGTCCATGTTGCCGGTGTGGAATAGGCCGAGGATCTTGCCGGTGTTGGTCTTGGACGCGGCCTCGAGTTCGGTCTTGTCGGTGGCAAGGGCGTATCCGGCATCCCGGAATTTTGCGATGTAGTCGGTGTCGTCCTTGCGCTTGGAGCCGGCCGTGCTCTGCGGCAGGAAATAGGCGGAGCCGCCGCCGAGGATGACGTCAGGCTGCGTCTGATAAAACATGCCGACGATGTCGGCCTTGTCGCTGCGGCTGCGCGTATGGGAGACGACGGCTGCGGGGGTGGCGTCCTCGACCTCGGCCGTCGAGACGACGCCGATCGACTTCTTGCCGGTGCGCCGCAGAGCCTCGGCGATGGTCTCGACCTTCGGATCATCCTGGCTCGACTTGGTGCGATCGGCATAGACGCCGAGCGCGTTCACCGCCGTCTTGTGGCCGGTCATGTAGGCCGACATGGTGTTGGCGCTGTCGGTGGCGATGGCGTTCGTCGACGACGTGCCGATGAAGGCCATATGGTCGAGATCGTCCATGTTGAGCCGGCCGTTCGCCTTGCCTTCGGTCATGCCCTTGGACATGATTCGCGCGCCGGTGCGATGCGCGACGGAGAGGCCGTCGCCGAGCAGGAAGATGACGTTCTTGGCACGAGGCGTCGCGGAAGTTCCGAACACCTCCCATTTGACGGACTTGGTCTCGTCGCCGGCCTTGGCTTCGATCTCATAGGTGCCGGGCTGGCTGATGCTGGCGGCCCGGATCAGAATCGCGGAGGCATCGACCCCCTCTTCCTTCTCCACGAACTCGACCTTTTTGCCGAGGACCTCTTCGGCCGGCTTGCCGTTGATCGTCACCGTGACCTGGTCGGGGGTGACGACCTTGTCGAATTCGACCTTCAGGTCGAAGGGCGACTGGGCGAGGATGGTGGCGCGGTCGAGAGGATAGATCGTGGCTGCGCCAGCAGCACTGGCAAGACTTGTCGTGACCGCAAGCGCGATCAGGGGGCGAAGCATAAGTGACCTCCAAAATTGACAGATAAAAGACAGTTTTTGGTATTCGCTGCCGATGTCTGTTGTATGACAGAATCTTGCTAGGACCGCTCACATTCTCGCGTAGTCCAAAGCTGGTTGAGAAACAGGATTGAACGAAGCTGGCTGCCGGCCATCTCTCCGGTGTGGGGATCAGCCGTTATGCAAGCCTCCTCCAACCGACCAACACGCCCCTCACTGCGGCGCGCCGGCGAACAGTATCTCGCCGTCGCCGCCCGCTGCTGGCCAATCCCTGATGGTGCGGTCGTCGCCGCCGGTCAGCAGCGTGCCGTCGGGCGCGAAGGCGACGGCGTAGATCGGGCCGGTGCGGCTGTCGAACATGGCGATCTGGCTGCCGGTGTCGACATCCCATAGCCGCGCCGTGCCGTCGAGCGAGCCGGAGGCCAGGCGCTTGCCGTCGGATGACAGCGCCAGCGTATAGACGGTGCCTTCGTGGCCCTCGAAGCGGCGCACCTCCTTGAAGGTGTCGAGGTCCCAGAGCTTGATCGTGTAATCGCCGCTGCCGGTGATGACGTGATGGCCGTCGGCGGTGAAGACGGCGCCGTACGCGCCCTGCTCATGGCCGTGCCAGCTGCGCAATTGCTTGCCGTTTTCGACGTCCCAGAATTTAAGCGTGCCGTCGATGGAGCCGCTCAGCGCGCGCGTGCCGTCGGGCGAGATGGCGACGGTGCTGATCGGCCAATCATGCCCAGTCAGCACATGCAGCGCGGATTTGTTGACGAGGTCCCAGACGATGACGTTGCCGGTGTCGTGACCGCTGACGGCCCGCTTGCCGTCCGGGCTGATCGCCAGCTTGCGCACGCCGCCATTGTCGCCCGACGAGAAGACATGCAGCACCGTGCCGTCGGCAAGCTTTCGCAGCACGATCTCGCCGTCGTCGCCGGCGGTCAGCGCGGTGGCGCCGCCGGGCATGAACAGCGCCGTGCGCGCCATGTCCTTGTGCTCACCAAGGTTGCGGATCAATCGCTTGCCGGCGATGTCCCATAGCTTGATCATGTGGTCGGTGCTGGCGCTCATGATGTCGTGGCCATCGGCTGACACGGCGAGCCAGACGACGGCATCGCGGTGGCCGTCGGGCTCGGTCGGCAGCGGCGGTTCGGCCGGCGGCAAGGGCGCCACCGTTTCCGGTGGCGAAGGAAGAGCGGCTTGTGGCGGCGAGGCCGGAGCCGGCGGCGGAGCTGCTTCCGGTGGCGGTGTCGCCGGAGCAAGAGCGACCTCGGACGGCTTCGCCGGCGCCGAAGGCGGTTGGACCGGAGGCTCTGGCGGGTTGGTTGCCTGTACGGGTGGCGGAGCCGCTTGCGCGGGCGGTGTTGGCGCAGCGGGCGGCGCCGGCGCGCTGGCTATGTCCTTCGGCTCGTTGCTCTTGGGTTCGGCGGGCTCCTTTGGTGCGGCCACGTCACCGCCAGGGCCAGCACCACGCCAAGGGCCGAACCGATCGGCCAGCAACGCCAGGACGACAGTTGCCAGCAGAACCAGGAAGGTTCGCCGCAGCTTGGGCCTGCCGGGGTTTTGCACCTCCGCCGCCCGACCGAACAGCGGCGTGCCCGACAGGTGGTTCGGAGGTGCCGGCAACGCACCGGCAAAAAACAAGATCGCCCCGACCACGCAGGCCGCGCCCGCAACGAACAAGGCAACCAGGCGAATGGATGCGAAGGAAGCAGCAATACTTGCATCGCCTTGCGCCAGACGCTGCATGGCGAAACAGACCACGCCAATCGCCAGCAAGAGCAATGCAAGCGCCCTGTCCCTGTTCATTGGCTCTCCCCTCGGCCCGCGCTTCGGCCCACCCGTTCATGAGACTAGCGACGAAATGCGTATCGCAAGATGCCCGATATGAAAGTGGTTGAGATCACGCAGCCTCAGCCAAGCTCACTTCAACTCCACCCATACCGGCGCGTGGTCGCTGGCGCCGTCCTCACCTCTGATATCGCGGTCGATACCGGCAGCTTTGAGGCGGCGCGCCAGTGTCTTGGTCAGCAAAATGTGGTCGAGCCTCAGGCCAGCGTCGCGCGGCCAGCGGTTACGGCGGTAGTCCCAGAAAGTGTAGAGCGTTTCCTTCGGGTATTTTTTGCGCAGCGCATCGATCCAACCCTGCTCGAGCAGCCGCCGGAACGATGCGCGGCTCTCCGGCTGCACCAACGCATTGTCGTCATAGGAACGGGTGGCGTAGATGTCGCGCGGCTCGGGCACGATGTTGTAGTCGCCGACCAGCGCCACCGGCAGGCCGGTGTCGAATAGCTCACCGGCATGCGCCTCCAGCCTTTCGTGCCAGGCCAGTTTGTACTGGAATTTCGGCCCCGGTTGCGGGTTGCCATTGGGGGCATAGAGGCAGGCGATGACGATACCGTTCACGGCCGCCTCGATGTAGCGGCTCTGCCTGTCGGCCTCATCGCCGGGCAGGACGTCACGGGTCAGCACCGGTTCGGATCCTCGCGCGAGTATGGCGACGCCATTCCAGGTCGGCTCGCCCTTCCACACCGCGCCATAGCCGGCCTCTGCCAGCACCGTGCGCGGAAACTGCATGTCGCGCGCCTTCAGTTCCTGCAGGCAGACGACATCGGGTTTGGCTTTGGCCAGCCATGCCAGCAGATTTTGCAGTCGGCCGTTGATGTTGTTGATGTTGAAGGAGGCTAGTTTCATCGGTCTGCCTTGGGGCGGCGATCAGGAGGCGATCCTGTCCGCCCATGCCTTCACAGTTTCCGCCAGCGTCTTCAGATGATCCGCAGTCGAAAAGCCGGAGATTGCCTTGCGCGGCTTCAGATCGTGGTCGCCGTCCTCCAGCCAGATGATCTCAATGGCATCGGAAAGACCGTAGGTCGCGACCTCTTCCCTGGTGCCGAACTCGTCGCGTGTGCCCTGGAAGATCAGCGTCGGCGTCTTCAAGCCGACAAGATGCTTCGTCCGCAGTTGCTCCGGCTTGGCCGGCGGATGGAAGGGATAGCCGAGGCAGATGACGCCGGCGATCTCGCCATTGGCGAACATCTCGTCGGCCACCATCGAGGCGACGCGCCCGCCCATCGACTTGCCGCCGATGATCAGCTTTCCGGTGACGCCCCTGGCGCGCAGGTCGGCGATCGCCTTGATGTATTCGGGGTTGACGGTCTCGGCGCGCGGTGGCGGCTTGCGCTGGCCGTAGCGGCGCGCCGCCATATAGTGGAATTCGAAGCGCGCGACCTGGAAGCCGGCAGTGGCAAGCGCCTTGGCGGTAGCGGTCATCGAGGGGGAATCCATCGACGCGCCGGCGCCATGGGCAAGCAGGACGGTGACGGGGCCGGTGTCGTGGCCGTCGAAGAGGAAGGTGGTCATGAGGTGGCCTTCCTGCTGAGGCCGAGTTCCGTCACACCCCCCTCTGCCCTGCCGGGCATCTCCCCCGCAAGGGGGGAGATTGGCGGTTCAGGCGCCTTGCCCAACCGCCCAACGATGGAGATAGGCAAAGGCCGCGAAGCGCTTGATCTCCCCCCTTGTGGGGGAGATGGCCGGCAGGCCAGAGGGGGGTGCTCAAGCGCGAACATCTCTCTCCCCCGCCAGCTGCAAATCCACGAACTGTATTCCCTTCTGCGCAGTCCGCGCCCATTCGCTGTCCGCGTCGAGTTCGAGATAGCGCACCCAGTTCCGCCGGGCCTCCGCCAGATTGCCGACGTCAAACTCCAGACGGGCGAGGTTGAAGACCGGATCGGCATAGGTCTTGTCGAGCGCGATCGCCTTTTGCAGGTGCCGGCGCGCCGACGCGATCTTGCCCTCGTCGCTCATCAGGCCGGCGAGGTTGAACCACGCCTCGACGAAGGCCGGGTCGAGCTTTATCGCCCTTGCATAGTCGTGTGCGGCCTCGCTGACACGGCCGGCGCCGCGCAGGCAGTTGGCGCGGTTGAAGGCGGCGATCGCGTCGCTCGGATCGATGCTGAGGCAGCGCTGGTAAAGGAACGCGGCCTGCTCGTGATCGCCCTGCTCTTCCGCGCTTTCAGCCTCTGCGAACAAGTCTTCCAGCGTATCGTAGCCGGCAGCACTTGCACTGCCGAGATCGAACAGCAACTGGCCGTCGAGTTCGCTCTGGCCGCCTTCGAGATAGATCGCATCGGGGCGGCCATGCTGCGAACCGACATTGAGGGACTTGGCGGTGAGCGAGGCGACCGGACCGGAGCGGTGCACCGAGCGGGCAATCGCGCCCCATGAGGCGCCGCCGGCCACCAGCCCGGCATATTTGCGGGCGAGGATGAGGTCGCGGAAGGAATAGGGCTCGCCATCATGCTCGAAAGCGTCGAAAAGGCTGAGCAGGTCGAGGTCGGCGCCCGACAGTTTTGACTGGTCGATGAGTGACTGCCTGGACAGCGAGGACGCCTCCGGCGTCTTCATCAGGCTGAGCAGGCGTAGGAAGCCATTTTCGCTAAGGAGCGTTCGCCCGGCGGTGCGCTCGGCTGAGACGCGGCGCTCTATCTCGGCATCACCGGCCTTCGCCATGCCGGCCCTGGCAAGCAGCGTGCGCCCGAACACAACATGGCTGGTGCGCCTGGTGACGCCGCGCCGCAACTGGCCGTGCCGGCGTTCGACCTCGCGCGCGGCGAGCCGCAGCGGAAATGCCGCCAGCGCGCCGATGGTGCCGAAGACGGCGCCGGAGGTTATACCGGTGGGCGCCGTCACCCCTTGCTCTTGCCGACGGCCTTCAGCAGGTTGGCCTTCAACGGGTTTTCCTTGGCGGCACCTGCCCCACTCTTTGCAGTGCTTGCCTTGGCGGCCGGCTTCTCAGCCTCATCGGCTTTGCTCTTCGACTTGGCTGGAGGCTTGGCCGATTGCGAGAGGCTGGCCTTCAGCGCATCCATCAGGTTGATGACATTGCCGCGTTCCGGGGCAGCCGCAATGATCGGCTTGTGGCCCTTGAGCTTCTCGCGGATCATCGACATCAGTGCGATCTCGTAGCGGTCCTCATAGTTCTTCGGGTCGAAGGTGGTTTCCTTCTGCTTGATCAGCGCTTCGGCGAGTTGCAGCATTTCGGCGTCGGGTTTTCCCGCCGGGATATTGCCGAAATATTCAGCCGTGCCGCGCACTTCGTTCGGGTTCCTCAAGGTACACACGAACATGCCGTTTTCGCGGGCACCGATCGTCACCACGCGCTCGCGGCTGGACAGCACAAGGCGGGCGATGGCGAGCTTGCCGGACTTGCGCATGGCCTCGCGCAGCACGGCGAAGGTTTCCTCGGCCATGGCGCCATCCGGAGCCATGTAGTACGGCGCATCCTGGTAGATGACGTCGACCTCGTCCTCGTCGACAAAGGCCTCTATGTTCATCGTGTGGTTGGATTCGATCCTGACCGTATCGAGGTCGGCATCATCGATGATGATGTACTGCTTGTCCTCGTACTCGTAGCCCTTGACCAGATCCGAACGCTCGACCAGCCCCAGCTCAGGGTCGACCGGCTTCATGTTGATGCGATTGTGGGTCTTCTTGTGCAGCTGATTGAACGAGATCCGCTCGCTGGTCGTCGTTGCCGGATAGAGCCGGACCGGACAGCTGACGAGGCTGAGCTTGAGGTAACCTTTCCAACTTGCCCTGGGCGCCATGAACTCTCTCCTACGCGGCCATGCACTGACACACCGATGCAGCGCTTCGTCCGGAGGACGAACGGGGCTGCGGAAATCCTACATCGATCCCTAACGCTACATCAAATTCCTGACGAAATGTTTCAAGGGCTCAGGCGAGAGGATAATTCAAATTGTCTGGAGCGTCGATGGCGCAGCACCGGTTCCTCGCCCCTGCGGAGCGGGGGAGAGGTGGCTCGGCGAAGCCGAGACGGAGAGGGGGATGGCGCAAGCCTGAGTGTTTCCAAGGGGCGTCTGAACCTTGGAGCGTCGGCGCAAGCCCCCTCTCCGTCGCTACGCGGACACCCCTCCCCCACGTTGTGGGGGCGAGGAACCCTAGATCTTGAAAGCCGGCAAATCCCTTGCGAAATCCTCCATGTCCGCCCAGGGATCGCCCGACGTCGCCAACAGGCCCGGCAGTGAGGAATAGTTCAGATCCTGTGGCGCATCGATTGCCTCCAGATCGCTCCAGCTCACCGGCGTCGAGGCCGGCAGGTTGGTGCGGGCCCGTAGCGAATAGGGGGCGGCGGAGGTGTGGCCGCGCGCGTTGCGGTGATAGTCGATAAAGATGCGGCGCTTGCGGTTTTCCTTCCCCATGGTCGTGGTGAAGGTATCGGGCGCGGTGGTCGCAAGATGGGTGGCAATGGCGCTGGTCGCCTGATGCAGCTTTTTCCAGTTCTGCTTTTGCGTCACCGGCACCGTTATGTGGATGCCGCTGCCGCCTGAGGTCTTGGCGAACGGCACCAGGCCGAGCTGCTCCAGCTCGCCCTTGATGTGGACCGCAGCCTCCACCACTTCACGCCAGGCAATGCCCTCGCCCGGATCGAGGTCGAAGACGATCAGATCGGGCTTGTCGAGGCTGGTGCGATGCGTACCCCAAGTGTGGAACTCGACGACGCCGAACTGCGCCAGCGCCAGATAGCCTTTGGCGCCTTCTACCGACAGATAGGACTTGACCTCGCCTTCGGAATTGGCGGTCTCGAAAGTGACGACGGATGGCGGCATGCCGGTGAAGGCGTGGCGCTGGAAGAAACAGTCCTTCGGCAGGCCGGTCGGACAGCGCACCAGCGACACCGGGCGGCCCATAATGTGCGGCAGCATGAAGTCGCCGACCAGCGCGTAATAGACGGCGATGTCGAGTTTGGTCGGCCCTGTCTTGCCAAACAGCCGCCGCTCCGGATTGGTCACCCAGATTGTGGCGAGGTCTGCCTCGGCGATCAGCCGTTTGCGCTTCTGCGACACCGGCGTCGACAGGCCGACATCGCGCAACCCACGGAACACGCCATGGCGCAACGAATTGTCGGCCGTACGGTTGGCATAGTGGATGCGCGCCGACAGCAGCGGCCGCACCCATTTCATCTCGCGCATGATCTCGCGCGGCACGCCCTCGGGCGCGGTCGCGCCATCTCGAAGCGGCTCCAGCCGGGCCAGCAATTCGTTTGCGGTTGCGGCATCGAAGCCGGTGCCGACCTTGCCGCGATAATGCAGTTCGCCATGCTCGAATTCGGCCATACCGAGCGCGGCCAGCCCTTCGGCCGCGTCGGAGACGGTGTAGCCGGCAATGATGAAGTCGCCATTCTGCAGCGCCTTCACCTTGGTCCAGCTCTTGGTGCAGCCGCTCTGGTAGATGGCGTTGGCGCGCTTGGACACGACGCCTTCCAGCCCAAGATTCGAGGCCTGCTCGTAGAGCCCTTGCCCGTCGCCCTCGACATGATCGCTCACCTGGATGGCGGAGTTGGCGCCGAGGCCTGCGAGCAGCTCCGCGAGCAGAGCCTTGCGCTTCTGCAGCGGCGCCTTGCGCAGATCCCAGCCGTCGAGATGCAAGAGATCGAAGGCGTAGAAATGCAATTTGGAGCCGGCACCCGCCGACAGCGCATCCTGCAGTAGGGCGAAACGGGAAATGCCCTTGCCGTCCAGCACCATGATCTCGCCGTCGATGATCGCCTGGTCGAGAGGCAGCTTTGCAAAGGCCTGCGGCAGGTCGCCATAGCGCTTCGTCCAGTCGATACCACCGCGGGTGATCAGCCGGACCTCACCACCCGCAATATGCGCCATGGTGCGATAGCCGTCGAATTTTATCTCATGCAGCCAGAGCTCGCCCGTATCCTCCACAGGCCCGCCCGGTGGCTTCGGCACCTGGGTTGCGAGTTGCGGCTCGATGCGCGACGGCGGATCGCCTTTGACAGCGCCGGGTAGCGCGCCGGGTTTCAGCGCGCCGGGTTTGGGCGGCAGGCGGGCCGGCTTCTTCGGCGGCGCCACTAGCTCCTCGATGCGCTTGCCCGATTTCACGCTTTCCGGCCGCGCTTCCAGGATATCGAGGCTGGTGTCGGCGGCGAGGTCGCGCTCCTTGAACAGCAACCAGTTCTTCTTGTTCTCGTCTTCGCCGGGCTTGGGCTTCAGCCGGGTCAGCATCCAGCCGCCATTGAGTTTTTGCCCGGCTAGCCGGAACTTGAACGCGCCGGTGCGCAGGCTCTTGTCGACATCGTCCATCGGCGCCCAGGTGCCGGTGTCCCAGACGATCATCGGGCCGCCGCCATATTCGCCTTCGGGAATGACACCTTCGAAGTCGATATATTCCAGCGGATGGTCCTCGGTCTCGACGGCGAGCCGCTTGTCGGCCGGGTTGAGCGAAGGCCCGCGCGGCACCGCCCAGCTTTTCAGCACGCCGCCGACCTGCAGGCGCAGATCGTAATGGTCGGCCGTGGCGTGATGCTTGTGCACGACGAAGCGGTTGCCGTCGCCTGAAATGAGCCCGCCCGCCGGTTCCGGTGTGCGATTGAATTCGCGCTTGGCGCGGTAGGATTTGAGCTTGGAGGGAGGCATGAGTTAGGCGGGAGCGGCGGCATGGCCGGCTTGCAGGCGTCGCGTTCCTTCACACCCCCCTCTGGCCTGCCGGCCATCTCCTCCGCAAGGGGGGAGATCGGATGACGCGTATGCCTTCGTCAATTTCCAGCGATGCAAAAAGGGTGCCGGCGGCGAAACGGCTAATCTCCCTCCTTGTGGGGGAGATGTCCGGCAGGACAGAGGGGGGTGCTGTCCCGCCAACCTTGCCCTCTTCATCCTGGAATGCTCAATCGTCGGCGGCTGGCATCAAGTCCAGCTCGGCCGGAGTCAGCCCCTGTTGCAGCTGGCTCAGCCGGAATTCATCGACCCAGTAGGCCTCGCCATCGACCAGCACGCGGGCGGAGTAGACCCCACCGGAAAAGCTTTGCGCGGTGATGTACACCTTGTGACGGTCAAGCGCCTTGCGCACCGCGGCGCGTTTGGACTTCTGGCTGGCGACGGGATTGACCATGGCAAACTCATACACACGAGCCGCAAGATATGGCGGCGGTATAAGGATGCGGGAGATCGGCCGCACTGTCAATTTGACCGACTCCGGTCGCGCCTAGGCCGGAACCGCGCGGACGTTACAAAAAGGGGCTTAAGGCGGAGCTTCGACGGTAATCTTGATCGCGGCATAGTAAGCCGCAACATTGGCGATGTCTTCATCGGTAAGGCTCTTGACGACCAGCGACATCATTTGACTCTTGCGCTCGCCGGCCTTGTAAGCCATCAGCGAGTGGACGAGATAGTCGTACTTCTGCCCGGCGATATTGGGCGTGTAAGACAGTTTGCCGAGGCCATCCTTGCCATGGCATGCTGTGCATCGCGCCATGACTTTCTGGCCAGCGGTGATGTCGCCTGCTGCCTGCGCAAATGATGAGGTGGCCACGAGGGCAGCCAAGCCAAGGATCAAACCACGCATAGCTATGCTCCGTGAATGCTCCGTAGATCGGACTACAAGGCATCGTACACCCGGCGAGACGGCATAGCGAATCTTCCAATTCAAACTGAGACGCTAGCCCTTATTCCGGTGCGCTATGAAGATGGCGGCGTGCTGCCGATGCATGCCGGGGTCCGCTGACCGGCACGCCGGATGTCATGCCCTATGCCATCGACCTAAAAGCGCCGAGCGCCTATGGAAACTGAGCGAGCTGGTCCTATAGTTTTGTCTGTCCTCCCGGAGATCACAGACTATGACCCTCAGAACCCGCAAACTCGGCAGCCAGGGGCTGCAAGTGTCGGCGATCGGCCTCGGCTGCATGGGCATGAGCCAGTCTTACGGTCCGGCCGACGAGGCAGAATCGATCGCCACCTTGCACCGCGCCATCGAACTCGGCTGTAGCTTCCTCGACACGGCGGAAGTCTACGGCGCCTATGCCAATGAAGAATTGCTCGGGCGAGCGCTGAAGGGCCGGCGCGATGAGGTGACCATCGCCACCAAATTCGGCTTCCGCATCGAAAACGGCAGACAGGTCGGCACGGAGCGCGACAGCCGGCCCGACCATATTCGCGAGGCGCTCGAAGGCTCGCTGAAGCGGCTCGGCACCGACCATGTCGACCTCTACTACCAGCACCGCGTCGACCCTGCGGTACCGATGGAAGACGTCGCCGGTACGATCGGCCGGCTGGTTGCCGAAGGCAAGGTGCGCTTCTTCGGCCTGTCGGAGGCAGGTGCGGCCAACATCAGCCGCGCGCATGCGGTGCACCCGGTGTCGGCGCTGCAGAGCGAATATTCGCTTTGGGAGCGCAACCTGGAGCCGGAGATCATCCCGTTGCTCAAAAAGCTCGGCATCGGCCTGGTGCCGTTCGCGCCGCTCGGCCGCGGCTTCCTCGCCGGCGCCGTCAAGCGCGCCGAGGAGTATCCCGAAGGCGATTTCCGCCGCGGCGACCCGCGCTACCAGGGCGCCAATTTCGACGCCAATGTCGCCGCAGCCGCCGCGGTGCAAGAGGTCGCAGCTGCGAAGGGAGTGAAACCCGCACAGATCGCGCTGGCCTGGGTGCTCGCCAAGGGCGACAGTTTCGGCATCGACATCGTGCCGATTCCCGGCACCAAGCGGCGCAAGTATCTGGAGGAGAACGTCGCGGCGGCGGCGATCAAGCTCGAACCCACCGGAATGGCTGCGCTTGACGCGGCGCTTGCGCCGGGCAAGGTCGCAGGCCCGCGCTACAATGAGCGGGTAATGACGACGATCGATCGATAGGACGATCCTTTTTCGCACCCTGCGCGGCTCTTGATTGCCGGCGCGATCTCGGCATGATCGCAGGCGATGACCCAGATCAGAGCCATGACCGCAAAAGACGTGCCGTCGGTGTCGCGGCTGTTGGGCGAATCCTGGCGTCGCACCTATTCACCGATCATGGGAGCTGCGATCACCGCGCGGCTCTCGGACGACAAGCACGCGCCTGAGCGGCTGGCTGAGGAACTCAGCGATGACAACAAGATGTCGTTCGTGGCCGAGCGGCCGGACGGGTCGATCGCCGGTTATGCGATGGCGGCGATGGACGATCGTGGCGATGTCATGCTCGACCGGCTGCATGTCGACAAGACCGAGTTCGGCAGTGGGCTCGCCACCGACCTGCTGCACGCCGTGCTCGCCGCCCATGCCGGCATTCCCTCGATTGCGCTGGAGGTGATCGAAGGCAATGACCGGGCGATCGCCTTCTACCGCAAACACGGCTTCGAGGCGGTCGAGCGCCGGCCGGCCGCGCACGGCGTCGGCGGTCATGCCTCGCTGATCATGCGCAGGCTGCTATCGAGGGCGTAGACGGAGGCCCTACTGAAACCCCACCGCCGGCGCCACCGGCCCATCCTCGTCCTCGGGCATGTCGAGGATCTCGATCAGCCGCGCCACCTTCGTTCCAGGCAAGGGGCGGCCTTCGTTGACCAGCGCCTCGTCGGCGCCAAGCCAGGCGAAGGCCTCGCGCAGTTCTTCAAGGTTGGCGCCGGTCAGCGCGATGTCGGCAATGACCGCCTCGTCTACCGGGCCTAACACCGAAATGATGTCGTCGCGTGTCATGGTCACCTCCATGCAAGGTGCCGGCCTGTCGTCGCGATGACGCCGGGACCCGGCATCCAGTCGGCGGATTGCGAACTCGAAAACCGCCGACAGACAGAATCTGGGTCTTGTTTTCGACCAGACAAGGTGAACGCGCGGCTTTGCCGTCAGGCATTGGAATGCGGATCGATGCCGTAGACATGCACGCGATAGCCTGGACCGATGGCAGCAGCCACTCGATCCATCCAGGCGAGGACAGCCGGATAGTTCGCCAACGCGAAGCCGCAATCTTCGGCCAGGTGGCCGTAGGCATAGACGGCGATGTCGGCGACGGTGAGCGTGTCGCCGACAAGGAACGGCGTATCGTTCAGGCTGCGCTCCAGCGCGGCGAGCGTGCGGGCGCCGGCTTCGCGCTTGGCTGCGACCATCGCCTGGTTGCGCTCCAGCCTTCCGCTCAGCGTCCAGAAACGCAGGGAGCCGATGACCGGCTCGACATGGTACTGTTCGAAGAACAGCCATTGCATGATTTTGGCGTTGACATAGCGGTCGGCCGGCAGAAACGGCGTGCCCTCGGCGAGGTAAATGAGGATCGCATTCGATTCAGCGATCGCGCGGCCATCCTCCAACTCAAGCACCGGGACGGCGCCGGCCGGGTTGAGCTTCAGGAAGGCGCCTGTGTGGCTCTCGCCCTCGAAGATCGACACCAGGCGGCTCTCATAGGGAATGTCGAGCAGCCCTAGGACAACTCTTGCCTTCCAGCCGTTTTGCGATGGCAGGTAATCATGAAGCGTGAGCATGGCTGTCCTTTCGCTGCGGTCGCCGCCAGCCATGCATGGGATCCGCGACAGTTGCCACCCGAATCCTGCGATGTGAACGCAGGAGATCGGCTACTTACGCCGAACTGCGCAGCATCAGCTCGGCGTTGAGCAGTATGCGCGCGCCTGCCCGTTTTGCGGCGGACGCGTCCTCATCCAGCCGCTCGAGCAGCAGGCCGATGGCGAGGCGGCCGATCTCGTTGTAATTCTGCGCTACTGTGGTGATCGGCGGGCAGGCATAGCGCGACAGCGGATGGTCGTCATGGCCGGCGACCCTGAAGTCGCAATCCGCCCCGTGGCCGACCTTCAGTCCGAGCTGGAAGGCGGCGCCGAGCACGCCGAAGGCGACGCGATCGTTGGCGCACAGCACGGTTTTGGTCGGAAAGCCGCTACTTTTCAGGATGCGCATCGCCTCGTCATAGCCGAACTTTTCGAAATCCCACGAGCGCACGTCCTCGACCGGCACGATCGACGGCGTCATCTTGAACTGCCGCATGGCCTCGACATAGGCGTCCTGGCGCGCCGAGGCATTGTTGTTGACCAGAGGCATGGCGAAGTAGCAGGGCGGCTCGCCGGAGCGGCAGAGATAATCGACGATCAGCCTGAAACTCTGTCGGTTGTCGGTGCCGACGAAAGAGGATGTCTCGTCGAGCGGCGAGTCGACATAGATCAGCGGGATGCTCGATCCGAGCTCGGCCAGGATGCGGTGGTGCGACTGCACGCCGAGCGGCGCGATGATGGCGCCGGCGATGTTCATCGAGCGAAATGTCTGGATCGCCTGGTCCTCCATTTCGGCGCGGCCGTCGGAGGACAGCACGAAGGCCAGGAAGCCGGCCTCGTTGGCGATCAGCTCGATGCGGCGGGTCAGCGCCATGTAGAACGGGTCGGTCGAGTTCGGGATGATGACGCCGAGGATGTTGCTGCGGCGGCGGTTGAGGTTGACCGCGAACATGCTCGGGCGGAAATCGGATTTCTTCAGCGCCGCCTCGATGGCGCTGCGGGTGTTCTTGCGGACGGAACTAGGGTCGTTGAAATATTTGGAGACGGTAGTGCGAGACAAGCCGACGAAGTCCGAGAAATCCTCCATCGTCCTTATCGTCTTTGCCATCTGCCGCCCCCTGTTCGACCTTCCCCGTCCCTGTCTACGTGAGTCACCTTGCCGCGCAAAGCAGCAAGGTTTCACCCGTGGTAGAGCCAGTTTGCCGGTTCATGACGTGCCGTGCATCCTCATTCAAATATCCGCCGCAAACTGGATTTTCATCGTCGCTGGATCGCCGCTCGTCTTGGCGAAGAAGGGCAGCATTTCGGCAAGCGGTAAGCGGTGGCTGACCAGCCTCGCCATGGTGCCGTCGTCGCGCTTGAGGATGTCGAGCGCCTGCGGGATGTTGCGGTTCAGCGAATGCGAGCCGGCCAGCCTGATCTGCCGGCGGAAGATCTCGAACGGCGCAACCGAGATCCTGGCATCGGGGGGGCAGACGCCGAAGACGAGTGCCGTGCCGCCATCCGCGGTGAAGCCGATCATGCCTTCGACCACTTTGGCGACGCCGGTGGCGTCGGCGACGAAATCGAAGCACCGCGCCTTTGCCGAAAGCGCCTCTGATCCCGACATTAGCGGCTCTAGTCCGAGCGCCTCGGCGAAGGCAAGGCGCGGCTCGCTGAGGTCGGCGACAGCCACCTTTGCCACCCCCGTCGCCTTCAGCGACAGCGCCAGCAGCAGACCGATCGGCCCGGCGCCGAAGACCAGTGCGGTGGCAGGCATGCGCTGCTCGATGCCGGCGGCGCCGAGGCCGTTGAGCACGCAGGCAAGCGGCTCGGCCAATGCGGCGGTGGCGAAGCCGAGTTCGCCGATATCATGCAGATGATCGACGGCGACGAGGCTGAACTCGGCGAAGCCGCCGTCCTCGGTCACGCCATAGGCTTTGAGCGAAGCGCACAGATTGGCGAGACCCTTCCTGCAACTGGCGCAACGGCCGCAAGGTATGTTTGGGTCGACGGCGACCCGGTCGCCGGGCTGCACGGCGGTGACGTCTCCCGCGACGGCTTCGACGACACCGGCATATTCATGGCCGGGAACGAGGGGGAACGCGCCCTCGCCATAGCGGCCATGCAGCACCTCGATGTCGGTGTGGCAGAGGCCGGCGGCGCGGACCCGCACCAGCGCATGCCCGGGCGCGATGTCTGGCAAATCCAGCTCCGCCATGCGGGCAATACCAGCGCCGGAAAATCGGATGGCTTTCATTGTGTCCTCTCGTCTTGACGTTCCGAGTGGCGCGCCGGCGTCTCAACTCATCCAGTTGCCGCCGTCGACATTGTAGGTCTGGGCCAGGATGTAGTCGCTGTCGGACGAGGCGAGAAAGACGGCGAGGCCGGCAACGTCCTCGGGCCGCGCGAAACGGCCGATGGGCACGGATTTCGCCACCGCCGCTTTCTTCTCGCCGGGCTTCAATCCCTCCCAGCGGGCGAAGTGGGCATCGACGACTTCCCAATGTTCGCCGTCGACGACGCCGGGGGCGATGGCATTGACGTTGATGCCATGCTTGACCAGCGCCAGTGCCGCTGATTGCGTCGCCGAAATGATCGCCGCCTTGGAGGCGCAGTAAAGCGTCACCAGAGCCTCCCCGCGGCGGCCGGCCTGGCTCGCCATGTTGATGATCTTGCCGCCGCGGCCGCGCGCGATCATGACATTGGCCACCGCCTTCATCACGAACAGCGGGGCCTTGAGATTGATGTCGAAGACACGGTCATAGCTTGCTTCGGTGATATCGGTGATCGGCGCCATGTCGAAGATGGCCGCGTTGTTGACGAGTATATCGATGCCGCCGAATTTCTTATCGATCTCGGCCACGACAGTCTCGATCGCATCGAGGTCGGTGACGTCGAGCCAGACGGCGCTTGCCGCCGGACCGATCGCGGCGGCCGCCTTGGTCGCGCGATCGATGTCGATGTCGGCGATCACAACTTTGGCGCCTTCGCGGACAAAGGCTTGCGCGAAGCCCAGCCCGATGCCGCGCGCGCCGCCTGTGATCAGGGCAATCTTGTCGGTCAGCTTCATTGCGATTTTTTCCCGAGTTTCAAGAAACGATATCCGGGCCGCCAGGCGGCGGCCAGCGCGTGGCCTTTTGGAGAACGCACGGACCCTCAAATGCTCTGGCGGGGTCCGTGCATCCTCCCGGCCTGCTGCAACGGAAGGTCTGGACAGGCCGGGATCGCCAGGAGCGGCACACGCTCCGTTCCTGGCGTAGCTATTGCCTATTTGATGTAGCCGGCCTCGGTCATGGTCCGCTCCACTTCGGTCTGAGCGCCGGCGAGCACGTCGTCGACCGACTTCTGGCCGGTGACGGCGGCGGCGACCGCCTGGCCGACCTCGGTGCCAATGCCTTGGAACTCAGGGATGGCAACGAACTGGATGCCGGTATAAGGCACCGGATCCTTGGTCTGCTTGGTTGGGTCGGCGGATTCGATCGCCGAAAGCACCGTCGCGGCGAAGGGCGCGGCCTTCTGGTAGTCCGCGCTGGCATAGGTGGATTTGCGCGTTCCCGGAGGTGCCGCGACCCAGCCCTCGGTCTCGCCGACGCGCTGGACATAGGCTTTCGAGGTCGCCCACTTGACGAAGGACTTCGCGGCGTCCGCCTTCTTGGACGAGGCCGGGATGGCGAGGCTCCATGCCCAGCCCCAGGCCGAGCCGTTGGGCGTGACCGCCACCGGCGCCTTGGCGAAGGCCACCTTGTCGGCGACCTTGCTCTGCTTCGGATCGTAGACACGGCCCGCCGCCGAGGTGGCGTCGATCCACATGGCGCAATGGCCCGACGCGAACAGCGTCTGGTTCTCGTTGAAGCCGTTGGAGCTGACGCCCGGAGGGCCGTCCTTCTTCATCGTGTCGACATACCAGCCGATCGCCTTCTTCCACTCAGGGGAATTGATCTGCGGCTTCCAGTCCATGTCGAACCAGCGGCCACCGAAAGTGTTCACCAGCGTGCCGACGAAGGCCATGTTCTCGCCCCAGCCCGGCTTGCCGCGCAGGCAGAGCCCATACTGTTCCTTCGACTTGTCAGTGAGCTTGTCGGCGAATTCCGTGATCTGGTCGTAGGTCGGCTGCTCCGGCATCTTCAGGCCGGCGGCGTCGAAAAGGTCCTTGCGGTAGAGCGTGAACGAGCTTTCGGCATAGAACGGCACGGCATAGAGATTGCCGTCGACTGTCAGGCCGCTGCGCACCGGCGCGATCAGATCGTCATAGTCATAATCGTCGCCGAGATCGTTGAGGGACGTCAGCCAGCCTGCCTTGCCCCAGATCGGCGTCTCATAGCCGCCGATAGTGAGAACATCGAACTGGCCGGCCTTGGTGGCGATGTCGGTTGTGACGCGTTCGCGCAGAACGTTCTCCTCCAGCACCACCCAGTTGACCTTGTTTCCGGTCGCCTTCTCCCATTCCGGCGACAGCTTCTGCATGATGATCATGTCGCCATTGTTGACCGTGGCAACCGTGATTTCCGTGGCGAGCGCCGCGCCCGTCGCGAGCGCCGAAGCAGCGGCCGACACGGCGAGAATTCCGATAAGCTTACACGTTGGCATTTGCGATTCCTCCCTTACGAATGCGCATGAATAACTGAACATGCGTGTATATTTCATTGCGCTACAAAACATCCACTGTCAAGGCATAAATGGCGGGAATTTTGCCGCGACGGTCACGCATTATGCATGGTCGTGCGCAGACAGGCGCGTTGATAAAGTCACCGACCCGCCACATAAAATGTACATGCGTATAGTTTTGCCTTGACTTTGCTTTCGCCGCGATTTACCTCGACCCGCAGCCAGGCGCTATCGTGCGGTCCACCGCGGACCGCATCGCGTTCAGCTCCGGAGGGAAGGCTTTGGGGGAGACGAAATTGCAGGCAATGAGCCGCCGCAGGGAGATCGCCGCCGAGGCCGTGGGACCAACGATTGTCGCCGGCGAAATCCTGGTCGAGATCATGGCGATAGAACGGGGTTTTGGCTTCGTTGAGCCGCAGACCCTGGTCGGGCCATTCCCTAGCGGCGCACCGGCGATCTTCATTGACCAAGTGGCAAGGCTGGGCGGCAGCGCCGGGCTTATCGGCTGCGTCGGCCGCGACGATTTCGGAACGACCAATCTGGAGAGACTGAAGCGCGACGGCGTCGATGTTTCGGCCGTTGATGTCAGCGACCGCTACCCCACCGGAAGCGCGTTCGTACGCTACCGACCCGATGGCGGCCGCGACTTTGTCTACAACATCGCCGAATCCGCCGCAGGGCAGATCCGCCTTACCGCCGCTGCACGCCTGCTGGCGGATAGAGCCGGCCATTTGCACATCATGGGATCGACGCTCTCGGTTGCCGGGCTGAGGGAGATCGTCACCTACGCCGTGCAAGCAGTCCGCGCCCGCGGTGGCTCGACGTCGTTCGATCCGAATATGCGCAAGGAGCTGATCGACGGCGCCGATGGCACGCTGTTTTCAGCACTGGTCGACGATGCCGACCTGCTGCTGCCGTCCGGCGACGAGCTCTCCGCCGCGGCCGGCGTCGATGACGAACGCCAGGCGGTGGCGGCGCTGATCGCCAGGGGGGTCGGCGAGATCGTACTGAAGCGCGGCGCTGCCGGCTCTTCCTATTTCGGCGCCGACGGCACCAGGATCGATTGCGCTGGCTTCGTGGTCGAGGAAGTGGACCCGACCGGCGCCGGCGACTGTTTCGGTGCGACCTACCTGACCTGCCGGCGCGGCGGGATGGAGCCGGCCAAGGCGCTGTTTTATGCCAATGCGGCCGGCGCCCGCAACGTCACGCGGCAAGGCCCGATGGAGGGCGTTGCCGGCTTCGACGGGCTTGACGACTTCATCGCCGGTACAGCGAGGCAGACATGACGATCAATTCGCTTGCAGGGCTCGCCAGCGCGCGGGCAAACGGATCGCCTTACGGCATAACCTCGATCTGCTCGGCGCATCCGCTGGTGATCCAGACGGCGATACGGCGTGCGGTCTCCGACGAACAGGCCAGCCTGCTGATCGAGGCGACCTGCAACCAAGTCAACCAGTTCGGTGGCTACACCGGGATGACGCCCGACCTGTTCGTCGCCTTTGTGCTGGAGATCGCCGGCAAGGAGGGGCTGGAGGCCTCGCGCATCATCTTCGGCGGTGATCACCTGGGACCCAACCCTTGGCGCACCGAGCCGGCGGCGCAGGCGATGGCCAAGGCCGAAGCCATGGTCACGGCTTACGTCTGGGCGGGCTTCAGCAAGATCCACCTCGACGCCTCGATGGGCTGCGCGGGCGAGCCCGCCGCGCTCGACGACGAAACCATCGCCACGCGGGCGGCGCGGCTCGCCAGGGCGGCCGAAAAGGCAGCGCGCGAATCCGGCGGCGTGCCACCGGTCTACATCATCGGCACCGAGGTTCCCGCGCCCGGGGGCGTTGACCACGCGATCAGTGACCTGAAACCCACCGAAGCTGCGGCGGCGCGCCGCACGATAGAGGTTCATCGCGAAATCTTCGCCCGGGAGGGCGTCGCCGAAGCATTCGGCCGCGTCATCGCCGTGGTGGTGCAGCCAGGCGTGGAGTTCGGCAGTCAGAATGTCGTCGCCTACAGGCCCGAGGCGTCGAAGGCGCTGACCGGACTGCTCGACGAGGAACCGACGCTGGTCTACGAGGCGCATTCCACCGACTACCAGAGCCGCGCGGCGCTGACGGCGCTCGTCCAGAGCGGCTTTCCCATCCTCAAGGTTGGCCCAGGCCTGACATTTGCCTTGCGCGAGGCGCTCTACGGGCTCGACCTGATCGCCTCCGAAATCGTCGCGGACTATGGCGAGAGATCGCTAGCACGCACGATGGAGCGGGTGATGCTGGCGTCGCCCGGCAATTGGCACAGCCACTATCATGGCGATGAGAAGAGCCTTCGTCTGCAGCGCCACTACAGCTACAGCGATCGGATCCGCTATTATTGGAGCAACCCCGCCGCCTACGTTGCCGTCGGCCGCCTGCGCGAGGCGCTCAGTGGCGTCGCCATTCCCGAAACGCTGATGCGGCAGTTCCTGCCGACGCTGCCGGCTGGACTTGGACCGGCTGGCAATCCCGAAGCGATTTTTCACGCGGCGATCGGGCAAGTGCTGGCCGATTACGACGCCGCCTGCCGCGGCGGTTGAATCCTGCAACGGCTTTGTCAGCTGCCGCGCCCAATGCTAGAGCGAAGGGCATAACGTGAGGCAGCCCTTTGACATCAGCATGAAACCAGTCGTTTTGTTCGTCCTGCTCGCGGCCTTGTCCCTCGCCTCGCCTGCACGCGCGGACTGGAAGCCGCTCGAGAAGGTCGAGACCTACGCCATATCGGGCCAAAACGGCCCCGAACTCTATGCATCGATCGGCGAAGCAGGCCCGTTGCTCGGCAAGGGGCGGGTCATTGCGCACACCAATTTCAAGCTGACCTGGACCAGGGACTACAAGCCGCAAGGCGGCGCCTGCGTGCTGCGATCCGCGCGGCCGAAACTTATCATCACCTACACCTTGCCCAAGCCCGCCGCATCGCTGTCGCCTGCCGTGCAAAAGAGCTGGGAGACTTTCGCCGCCGGGCTCGCCGCCCATGAAAAAGTGCATGGCGCAGCCATCGTCGAGATGGTGCACAAGATCGAAGCGGTGAGCGTCGGCCTGACGATCGCCGACGATCCCGGCTGCAGCAAGATCCGGACCGAGTTGACCCGGCAGCTTGCCCAGATCTCACTGGCGCAGCGGCAGGCCAGCCGAGACTTCGACAAGGTCGAATTCGGTCCCGGCGGCAATCTGCGGCAGCTGATTTTCAATCTGATGACCGGTCCCCGATGAGCCGATCATGATGGGCATTCCGTACCGACCGTCCGCGCGCTCCGCACAATAGTAACGCTGGCGCATCGCCGCTTTACAGGCTTGCTTGGTAGCGCTACCGTCCCTTGTCGCGCGACCCTTATGGGGACTGGGGAGGCGGTCGCGGGCGGGAGAGCAGCGGTTTCCTTCGGGGCGTCGCAAGAAGCATTCGGGAGGAGATCGATGGCGTCTGTCGCAATCGGCGACGTTTACAAATCGTTCGGGACCGTCGAGGTTCTGCATGGCGTCACTGTGGATATCAACGATGGCGAGTTCGTCACGTTGGTCGGCCCGTCGGGTTGCGGAAAATCAACCCTTCTCAGGATGATCGCTGGCCTGGAAAAGATTTCGCGCGGCCAGATTGCGATCGGGGAGCGCGTCGTCAACAACGTTGCGCCAAAAGAGCGCGACGTTGCCATGGTATTCCAGAATTACGCACTCTATCCGCACATGACAGTCGCCGAGAACATGGCGTTCTCACTCATGCTCAAGGGTGTTTCGAAAGCAGATTGCGATATCAGCATTCAGCGCGCGGCCGAAATTCTGGGGCTGCTGCCATTGCTGACGCGCTATCCTCGTCAGCTTTCCGGCGGCCAGCGCCAGCGCGTTGCCATGGGCCGGGCGATCGTGCGCGACCCGCAAGTTTTCCTGTTCGACGAGCCGCTGTCCAATCTCGACGCCAAGCTCAGGGTGCAGATGCGCGCAGAGATCAAGGAGCTGCACCAGCGTCTCAAGACCACGACCGTCTATGTAACCCACGACCAGATCGAGGCCATGACAATGGCAGACAAGATCGTGGTCATGCACGATGGCATCGTCGAACAGATCGGGCCGCCGCTGGAACTCTACGACAGGCCCAACAATCTCTTCGTCGCCAGTTTCATCGGCTCGCCCGCCATGAACCTGCTCAAGGGTGAAATCGCAACCGATGGATCCCCTTCCTTTCGCGGCACCGGGGGCATTTCCGTGCCGTTGGCCGGCGCGCCAGCCGTCGCCAATGGCGCTCCGGCTGTGTTGGGAATACGGCCCGAGCATTTGCGCTTGTCGTCCGACCAAGGCATTGCGGTCACCGTCGTGGTGGTCGAGCCGACCGGGTCGGAGGTGCAGCTCATCGGCCGGACCGCCGGCGGCGACGAGATCGTCGCCAATTTCCGCGAACGCCATGCCTTCACGCCGGGCGAAACCATACGGCTCTCGGCCGCGCCTGGCCTGATTCATCTCTTCGACGGCGAGACCGGAACACGTTTTGAAACACGTAACGGATGGTAAGGACCGCACTGCAGGGAAATAAATCGGAGGAGACGACCATGAAATTCACCAGACGCGATGTAATACGCACGACCGCAGGCGCTGCGGCAGGAGCCTTGGGAAGCCGGTTCGTCGGCTCGCCCGCTTTTGCTCAGGAGGGATTGAAATACAAGCCCGAGGAAGGCGCAAAGCTGCGGCTGCTGCGCTGGTCGCCCTTTGTCAAAGGCGACGAGGATCAATGGCTGGCCAACACCAAGCGATTCACCGAGGCGACAGGTGTCGAGGTTCGTGTCGACAAGGAAAGCTGGGAGGACATTCGCCCCAAGGCGGCGGTTGCCGCCAATGTCGGCTCCGGTCCAGACCTCATGTTCGTCTGGTTCGACGACCCGCATCAATACCCCGACAAGCTGCACGACGTGACGGAGCTGGGCGAGTATCTGGGCTCGAAATACGGCGGCTGGCACGAGGGGCCAAAGCAATATGCGACACGGGACGGCAAGTTCATCGGCCTGCCGCTGGCGACGATCGGCAACGCCATCGTCTATCGGGCAAGCTGGGTGAAGGAAGCCGGGTTTTCGGAATTTCCGAAGGACACGGCAGGGTTCCTCGAACTGTGCAAGGCATTGCAGGCAAAAGGGCATCCGGCCGGCTTCACGCACGGCCATGGCGTCGGCGACGGCAACAATTACGCTCACTGGCTGTTATGGAGCCACGGCGGCCAGATGGTCGACGAGAGCGGCAAGGTGGCGATCAACAGCCCCGAGACCCTCAAGGCGATCGCTTACGCGCAGGAGCTCTACAAGACCTTCATTCCCGGGACCGAAAGCTGGCTCGACGTCAACAACAACCGCGCTTTCCTGGCTGGCGAACTGGGTGTCATCGCCAACGGTATTTCCGCCTACAACACAGCCAAGATCAACAAGGACAACGATCCAAAACTGGCTGAAATCGCCAAGGACATCCGCACGACCAACCTGCCCATCGGCCCGGTCGGAAAATCGGTCGAGCTGTTCCAGGTGACCACCGCCGTCATCTTCGACTACACGCCTTATCCCAATGCGGCCAAGGCCTACCTGCAGTTCATGTTCGAAGATCCGCAAATGACGGACTGGATCACCTCCTCGGCCGGCTACTGCTGTCAGACGCTCAAGGCGTTCGACAACAATCCGGTGTGGACGGCCGATCCGAACAATGCCGCCTACGCCAAGGCCTCGGCGACGCTGCGTCCCAACGGCTATGCCGGGCCGCTCGGTTACGCCTCGGCGGCGACCATGGCCGACTATGTGCTGGTGGACATGTTCGCCAAGGCCGTGACCGGCCAGGCGACGCCGCAGGAGGCGATGGAGGAGGCGGAAAAGCGCGCGAACCGGTACTACCGCGTTTAAGATCACAAGCTGAGCCGGGCGGCCGCCATCGTGCTGCCCGGTCCGGTTCGTGAAGTCGCTTGGCGGCCACCCGGCCGACCAGGGAAGCCCCTGGAGCGGTTCAGCTTTTGATAGAATGCTGCCCCGCTCGAAGTATTTGTTTTGCGCAATTCCGGACGGAAAACCGCTTACGCACTTTTCCTGGAATTGCTCCGAGGAGCTTGTTCATGGCCGTGCCATCCGTTGCCGCCCAGCCGCGTCCGTCGATCCTTTCACGGGTCCTGTCGCCCTTGGCCAGAAGCCGCAATGTCCTTGGCTTCGGCTTCATGCTGCCGTCGGCGGCGCTGCTGCTGGTTTTCCTGACCTATCCGCTCGGCCTCGGCGTCTGGCTCGGCTTCACGGATGCCCGTATCGGCCGCCCAGGCATCTTCATAGGCACCGAGAACTATCAATATTTATGGAGCGACAGCGTTTTCTGGCTGTCTGTCTTCAACACCCTGCTCTACACGATCAGCGCCTCGATCCTCAAATTCGTGCTCGGCCTCTGGCTGGCACTCATCCTCAACCAAAACCTGCCGTTCAAATCGTTCTTCCGCGCGATAGTCCTGCTGCCGTGGGTGGTGCCGACCGTGCTGTCGGCCATCGCCTTCTGGTGGATCTACGATTCGCAGTTCTCCATCCTGTCCTGGGCGCTCCAACAGATAGGCGTGATCGACCATCGCATCAATTTCCTCGGCGATCCTGAGAATGCGCGCGCTTCGGTCATCGCGGCCAATGTCTGGCGCGGCATTCCTTTCGTCGCGATCACCCTGCTCGCCGGCCTGCAGACCATTCCACAGTCGCTCTACGAGGCCGCCACCCTCGACGGCGCCAGCCGCTGGCAGTTGTTTCGCTATGTGACGTTGCCGTTGCTGACGCCGATCATCGCCATCACCATGACCTTTTCGGTGTTGTTCACCTTCACCGATTTCCAGTTGATCTATGTGCTGACCCGCGGCGGACCGGTGAATGCCACGCATCTGATGGCGACATTGTCTTTCCAGCGCGGCATTTCCGGCGGCCAGCTTGGCGAGGGCGCGGCCATCGCGGTGGCCATGATCCCGTTCCTGCTCGCGGCGATCCTGTTCAGCTACTTCGGCCTGCAGCGCCGCAAATGGCAACAAGGCGGCGGAGACTGACATGGCAATGATCAAGGCGGCCGCGACCAGCAAGGCGAAGCGCTCGGATATCGACGAAGGCGGCATGGGCTACCTGCAGAGCGTGCCGCGTCGCGTGGTGACGGTCTATCTCCCGCTGCTGGTTTTCGTCATCGTCCTGTTGTTTCCGTTTTACTGGATGACGATCACCGCGATTAAGCCCAACCTCGAGATGACTGACTATGCGCGGTTCAATCCGTTCTGGGTGGTGCATCCGACATTCGAGCACATCCGCTACCTTCTCTTCGAGACGTCCTATCCGGGCTGGTTGCTCAACACGATCATCATCTCGACCGCCGCTACGTTCCTGTCGCTGCTGGCGTCGGTGTTCGCGGCCTACGCGATCGAGCGGCTGCGGTTTTCCGGGGCGCGACAGGTCGGCCTCGGGATCTTCCTTGCCTATCTTGTGCCCCCTTCGATCCTGTTCATTCCGCTGTCGGTAATGGTGTTCAACCTTGGGCTTTACGACACGCCGTTCGCGCTTATCCTTACCTATCCGACCTTCCTGGTCCCGTTCTGCACATGGCTTTTGATGGGTTACTTCCGCTCCATCCCGTTCGAGCTGGAAGAATGCGCGCTGATAGATGGGGCGAGCCGGTGGCAGATTCTCACCAAGATCGTGCTGCCGCTGTCGGTGCCGGGCCTGATTTCCGCTGGCATATTCGCATTCACCCTCTCGTGGAACGAGTTCATCTATGCATTGACGTTCATCCAGTCGTCCGAAAACAAGACTGTACCAGTCGGTGTGCTCACGGAGCTTGTACGTTCCGACGTCTACGAATGGGGCGCGTTGATGGCGGGAGCGCTGATCGGGTCATTGCCGGTCGTCGTGCTTTACTCGTTCTTTGTCGAGCACTACGTTTCCTCGATGACCGGCGCGGTGAAGGAATAACGCACCTGCCAGCACGCAAAGGATTGACGCGTCAGATGGCGCGGATGATGCCGCCGTCGACGCGGATGTTCTGGCCAGTGATGTAGCCGGCGCCTTCCGAAGCGAGGAAAGCGATGGTGGCGGCAATTTCCTCCGAGGTGCCGTAGCGCTGCATCGGCACCGAGTCGCGGCGCTCCTCGGTGGCCGGCAGGCTGTCGATCCAGCCGGGCAGGACATTGTTCATGCGCACATTGTCGGCGGCGTAGGTGTTGGCGAAGATCTTGGTATAGGCGGCGAGACCGGCGCGAAACACGGCGGACGTCGGGAACATCGGGCTCGGCTCAACCACCCAGGCCGTCGAGATGTTGATGATGGCGCCGGCCTTCTGCTTGACCATTTGCGGCGCCACGATGCGCACCGGGCGGATGACGTTGAGCAGGTAGACGTCCATGCCGGTGTGCCACTGCTCGTCCGTGATCTCCAGGATCGGCGCGCGCGGCCCGTGGCCACCGCTGTTGACCAGCACGTCGATGCGTCCGTAGCGCTGGAGCGTCAGGTCGACAAGCTCCTGCAGATCGTCATTCGACTGGTTGGAGCCGGTGACGCCGAAGCTGCCAAGTTCCTTGGCCAAGGCCTCGCCCTTGCCGGAGGAAGACAGGATCGCAACCTTGAAACCATCCGCCGCCAGGCGCTTGGCCGCTGCCGCGCCCATGCCGCTGCCACCAGCCACGACCAATGCCACTTTTTCTACACTCATCTGATTTTCCTTCATGGGTTGGCGAGAAGTGATGTTTCCGCGCTTTGACCAGTGCTATAACCGGTTTTGCTAGCTGGTTCGAACCAGAAAGCTTGAAATCACGCTGTAGAAAAACTACTGGATGCCCGAAGCCTTCCTGAGCCTGCCGCCGTTGAATGCGCTGCGCGCCTTCGAGGCCGCCGCGCGTCACCTCAACTTCCGCATCGCTGCGGAGGAACTGAACGTGACGCAAGGGGCAGTGGCGCAGCATATTCGCGGGCTGGAGGCCGATCTCGGCGCAAAACTGTTCGAGCGCCTGCCGCGCGGGCTGGCACTGACCGACGAAGGCCGCGCCTATGTGCCCAACATCCGCCGCGCCTTCGACCTGATCTCGGAGGCGACCTTGCTGTTGCGCCCCGAACCGGCGCGGCTGACGATCAGCGTCACGCCCAGCTTTGCCACCAAATGGCTGATCCCGAAACTGCCGGAGTTCGTCGCGCACAATCCGCTTGTCGATCTGCGCATTCTGGCCAGCGAAGGCCTTTCGAGTTTCCAGGCCGATGGCGTCGACATCGCGGTCAGGCAAGGCCGTCCGCCCTTCGGCGCCGGACTGATGGTCGACCTTTTGTTTCCACAGCAGATCGTCGCCATCTGCAGCCCTTCTCTGCTGCCGACCGGCGCGAACGAGATCGCGCCGACCGATATCCAGCATCACGTCCTGCTGCACGATGCGCACAATCTGTGGCCGGAGTTCATGGAAAAGGCGCTTGGCTTGAAGATGGCCACTGAGGCGAAACGCATGCGCTTCAACCAGACCGGCCTGGCGATCGACGCAGCCATAGCCGGCCAGGGCATCGCGCTGGCCAGCCGTTTTCTGGTCGCAGCCGACATTGCCGCCGGCCGACTGGTGCAACCAATCAACGCGGAGATGCGCGGCACGCAGGATTTCTATGTGGTGGTGCCACGCAAGCAGCGCCACCCCGAGCCGACGCAAGCGGTGCGGCAATGGCTGCTGGATGAGGGGTGTGTGGAGGATAGCTGATCTCCCCCCTTGCGGGGGAGATTGGCAGCTTCGCTGACAGCGCTCCCTCTACTGCCGCCGCGCAATGTCAGCCGCCACCGCCTTCGCCTCCCGGCCTATTTCCCTGAGCAGACCGGTGACCGGATTGTAGAAGCCGACGAGGTAGAGGCCGAGTTCGGAGGAGCGGGCATTGACGCCGCTGCGCTCCGGCTGCAGCTCCGCCGGCAGGAACTTTTCATAGCCCGGCCGATATCCGGTGGCGAGGATGACGGCGTCGAACGCCTCCTGCCGGCCGTCGGTGAACGCGGCGCCGTCCTCGGTGAAACGGACTATGTCGGGCGCTATCTTGATGGCGCCTTTGGTGATGGCGTCGACGGTGCCGACATCGATGACCGGGATGCGGCCGACCTCGTCGATCTGCTGCAGGATGCCCTGCTTCGGCCGGACGATGCCATATTTTTCGAGCTTGCCCAGCGCGAAATCGAGGATGATCGGGAACATCCAATCGTTCAGCGCCTGCGGCATAGGCCGGCTGGCGATGCCGACCATCTGGATCGGCACGCCCAACAGCTGGCGCGGTACGATGTGGACGCCTTTGCGCACCGAAATGGTCGGCCTGGCGCCATTCTCGGCAAGGTCCAGCGCGATCTCGGCACCGGTGTTGCCCATGCCGACGATCAGCACCGAACGGCCGGCAAAGGGCGCGGCTTGCGTATAGTCGGCGCTGTGCAGAACCTCGCCCTTGAAGGCATCGATGGCGGCAAGCCTGGGCACGATCGGCTCGGCATTGTTGCCGCTGGCGACGACGACATGGCGCGCCCTGAGGGTGTCCGATCCCGCCTCAACCAGAAACCCGTCGTCGCGGCGAATGGCTTTCACAGTCACGCCGACGCGCGGGTGCAAATCGAATTTTTTCACGTAGTCGTCGAGGTAACGAACCACCAGTTCGCGCGGCACGTAGCGCGGATAGTCCCTCGGAAATGGCTGGAACGGCAGCGAAGAGAACGACTTGACCGTATGCAAATGCAGCCGACGATAGTGCCGCCGCCAGGCGGGCGCCACCTGCCCGGCTTTTTCGAGGATGACGAAATCCACCCCTGCCCGCTTCAGGCAGGCGCCGACCGCCAGGCCGGCGGGGCCGGCACCGACAATGACCACAGTTGTGTCCAAGCGATTCTCCTCCCGCAAGCCTGGCTGAGGCTATGCGCAGAGGCGCAGGTGGGACAAGTCACCTGTTCCGCAATATCCCGGCCTTGGCCAGCGTTTCCATGCCATCGCGGAGATGTTTCTTCAGCAAGCGAACGGCTTCCGCCGCGTCGCGCTTGCGGCAGGCGGCGAGCAGTTCGCGGTGTTCGGCCTGTGAGACGCCGCGATAGTCGAGGCTGGACAGGAGCATACGGACATAACGGTCGGCGGCATTGTGGTGCGCTTCGATCAGGCCGAGCTGTGGCGCGACAATTCTGATGAGAAGCGCGCGACAATCTGGATGAGAATCTGGTGTCGC